>JAYRNE010000394.1:0-5189 GCA_041912355.1 Chlamydiales bacterium | reverse complement strand
TTATTTGTACCGCTCACAAAGACATTTCCCAATCGCAACATGCCCATAGAGCTCAAGCCAAAACCACGGGTCCATCCGATAATAGACAAATTCTTACTCTCCTGATCTCGATAGCCATCTGCGAGGTAGGCATCTGAATCAATAAAATGGCATGCCCAGTCATTTGCAGTTGTTCTAAAAAAATCAGTAATTGCAAGGTTTGAAATAAGAACTGTATTGTCTGAGGTTACGAACGCCGCACTCATGTTAGCAAATGGCTGTGACTCATCCTGATCTATCCAAAGACCTGTGATACTGACATCCACACCATCTACCTTCATGATTGGCCGTGGCAGCTGCCCAGGTTCGTATGGAAAGGACTTTGTCAGGCGCACATTTGGTAAAAATGTGATGTTGGAACCGGGAGCTGTAATATCAACACCACCATCAGCTACAGGTGCAACAGGAGGGTCGATTGTCACAGTATTTCCACTTACGGCAGTCACCATGTGGAGTGATCGTGCATAATTGCCCAAAATATCAGCATCGGATAAGGCGATATAATCACCTGGCACAATTCCTACTGATGGAGCATCAAAGATTGGCTGCTCAAGCACTGGTGGTGCAAGGATGTTATCATCAGCAACAGGGAGGGGAAGCTCCATTGTCACTGTGACTTTGCTTCTATCGCCGCCAGGGTGGGAAAGGTTTGCAATTGCGTAGTTTGTGCCGAGTGGTGGATAATAAACTCCTCCAGTAGGCGTTACGCTGATTTTAATTCCTGGATTTGCATCAACTGCAGCTGATAGTGCAAGTCCATCAGCATTAGAGAGCGAATAGGCAGGAATCGTGACGCTAAAGTCTATTCCGCCTAACCCGGGAATTCCTGTTAATGGATTGTTATTCCAAATAATAGCAGCTGCAGCATGAGCCGCCTGGGCATTTGCCGTCTTAGAGGCAAAACCACATGATCCTCTACGGATAATAGCAATTTCGCCGGCAATACCACTGTTAGTTAATGGAGCACAAGCAAGACCGCTCACACCTGGTGCAAAGAGAGGTTCTGCATTTTGTGCACCTAAATTTGTAACACCACCTACGGCACCAAAAGATGATGCAATAAATGCATTATATGGCCCTACGCCCGGAACATCTGTTGTGACAATGTAATTTCTTCCGCGACCTGAAGATCCAGCATATTCGTAGCCATTTGCATAGCTGAAGTTGATGTAGGGTCTTGAGTCTCCAAGGATTTGAAAGCCTGGAGTGCCCTCACCTGTTTGGATATCGCCATTTTGAAAGTTTCGAGGTGTTGCATTAGCAACCGCCATAAATCCTTCGATATTAATAAATTCATCATATGTTCCTGGCATGATTTCAACTATCGTATACCCGGCAAAGCCTGTGCAGAAGGTGTCTATAGCCTCCTGAATAGACATGTAGGGGCCATACCCAATGCGGAAGGTGCTGCTTGCAACGTTGAGTGACCTGTCAACAGTAAGGTGTGTGGCATCAATAACTTCTACGATGTTTGCCCACGATCCGCTCATTAGCGGAGCTGTTTGATAGTTAAATACTATACGGCCACCTGCCATATCAGGCGTAAAGGCTGTACCGACTCCGGTAACTGTTGTGCCAGACTGTGATGCAGTGCCATTCGAATAGAAAAGGTTAAATGGAACGTTGATAATTGTTGGGTTAATTTGATCGTTGTTTTTGCAGCATTTTGATGTCACACATCCATCAACAACGAGCTCTCCATGGATGGTTGCGTCGGCATCTACGGTGAGATTTTGAGTTTCAAGCTTTCGAATATAGCCATTTGCTGCATTAATATTCTGGATGTCTGCTTGATTTGCAAGCAGCTGTTCGGTGCTGATGTTATTAGCACGAAGGTCATTAACACTAGCTTGAGATGCTTCTAGATTGCCTATTTTGGCATTACAAGCATGCAATTTTTTTGCGCACTTTTCTTTTGCGCATTTTGGTCGGCTCCTTTTTCCTTTTTGCGAAGCATCAGCTGAAGTCATGCTCAAAAGCATGCCACAGATTGCTAAGAGGAAAATGGAGACTGTTTTTTTACATTTCATAAAGGGCCTCCTGGTTACTGTTTCCATAAGCCTAAAACGAAGCCCTATTATATGCAAAATAAAAAATCAAAGCGTAAGGGGGAGCTTCGCTCAAAGACAAAGGCCGCATTTACTCATTTTTAATGGCGGCTTGAATTTCACTAAGCTGAACTAATGGTGCTTCATCGTTAATTCCCTCGCACTCTTGAGCTGCTAACTTCCAGCTAGCTTCGGAGTTAAGATTCTCTTTCCACCAGGGAAATGTACGGCACTGCTTTGGGCGGACGGAATAAATTTGACACCTTTTTTCTTTAAGAAAAATGCAGTCATATTCGTCGCTTTTATGTTGAGATTTTTTTTCGATAAGCGAAAAGCGGTTATTTCGCATGCGAATATATTTTCGTTTAAATAGGCTGACATCCATACAAAGTTCTTTAGCCATGGCTTCAATTTCCTCGTCGCTAACCCATATAAAGCCTGGGGCTCCTGTGCAGCATTTTCCACATTCTGTACATTTAAAGCGCAGCCCATCCTTATACCAAGGAAGTGAAGGGGTGGTTGAATCCATTTTTTACTCCAATAATCCTAGTAGTTATACCTTAAGTTTGCTATTTTTCTCACTTGAAACATTAAAGACGTAACCCCTTTTAGCTAATGGATCTAGGATCCATTTTGGGCCTAACTCTATGACTGAAAAAACTGTAGCAATAGTCCTGCCCCATCAGCTGTATAAAGAAAATCCTGCATTAGAGGGGGCTGGGGTTGTTCTTCTTGTTGAGGATCCGCTCTTCTTCTTAGATAAAAAATATCCTGTTTATTTTCATAAACAAAAGCTTATGTTCCATCGAGCAACGATGAAGCAGTATCAAAAGATGCTAGAAGAAAGAGGCTTTGTTACTCACTATGTAGAGGCTAAAGAGTGTAGCTACTTTGACATTTTAAAAAAGATGGCTCCAGATAGAGTCCAGATGGTAGATCCTGTCGATTGTATCGCGGATAAGCGCCTTGATGATGTTTGCAAAAAGCTTTTTATAGAGAGGCGCGTCTTTGATTCGCCAGGGTTTTTATCTACGCGCCAACAGATTGCCAAATATTTTAAAGGGCTTTCTCACTATAGTTTTACTCCCTTTTACATAACTTGCCGAAAGGTAGATTCTTTACTTCTTGATGAAGAGGGTAAGCCCCTTGGTGGCAAATGGACCTATGACCAAGAAAATCGTAAAAAAATGCCCTCTGATCTTTTTATTCCGCCTCTACCTAAGAGTAAAAATACACCATTTATCAGTGAAGCAAGGTCCTACGTTGAAAAGGAGTTTCCAAAATGTGTAGGGCTTGCAACCGATTTTATCTATCCAACAAGCCACAAAGAAGCTGAAGAGTGGCTCGCCTCCTTTTTAGAAAGCCGTCTAGAGCTTTTTGGCCCTTATCAAGATGCAATTGTAGATAGGGAGCTTCTTCTTATGCACTCGCTCCTTTCGCCTTTATTGAATGTAGGGCTTTTGACGCCTAGCTATGTAGTCAAAAAGACGGTAGAGTATTCACGGCATAAAGAGGTTCCGCTTGCTTCATTAGAGGGCTTTTTACGGCAGGTTATGGGCTGGAGAGAGTTTGTGAGGGGTGTTTACCAAACTGCCCATGTAACGCAGCGCAAGAAAAACTTTTGGAATCATAAGCGAAAAATACCGCACTCTTTTTATAGCGCCACTACTGGCATAGAGCCCGTTGATGAGACAATTAAAAAACTGCAAAAGTATGCCTACTGCCACCATATAGAGCGCCTTATGGTTTTAGGTTCTTTTATGCTGCTTGCTGAATTTGACCCTGATGAGGTCTACCGCTGGTTTATGGAGATGTTCATTGACTCCTACGACTGGGTGATGGTGCCAAATGTCTACGGAATGAGCCAGTTTGCAGATGGTGGGTTGATGACGACAAAGCCCTATATATGCTCTTCTAACTATATTCTTAAGATGAGTAACTATAAAAAAGGCCCCTGGTGTGATATTTGGGATGGCCTTTTTTGGCGCTTCATGAAAAAACATGAGTCCTTCTTTAAAAATCAGCCTCGTCTTGGCCTACTCTTATCGAGCCTTGCTAAGGTGGATCCTGCGAAACTTACAAAGGCTGAGGCTTTTCTCTCTACACTGAAATAGCAGAAAATCCCCCTTAAAGATAATCTTAAAGGGGGCTGTGCTATTATGGCTATTTTGACGGTTGTTTTTGGAGGCTTTGAGGATATTCTGGAGCTGGTGGATTGCAGTCTGGCTGATCTACAACATCCTGATTTTCAGGTGGCGTATTTTCACCTGGCATCGCAAAATTTTCACTCGATGGCTGTTGTGGCTGGCTTGCACTTTCACCCGCTGATAAACTGGTCATTACTAAACAGAGAAGGTAGACTAATTTGGACATAGGAAGCTCCTTTTTTTACATTTTTTCAACCTGTACCACACCTTGAAAAATTATGTCCAATTCAAAAGACCAAGAAACACGCCTTTGCCCATTCAAAAGCATAAATTCCAGCTTAACCCAATTTTTAGTCTTTACCGTGGGTTAGGAGCTGTATATTTATGTGCAAAAGTTCTTGGGAAATTTGATTACGTCTTGTTTTAAGATCGCCAATTAATTCAGCTACTTTTGGATTTTGCTGTTCATAGCCTTGAGCCTGTTCTTTAGCTTTTTCTTCTAAACAGAATATTGCAGGTTCAAGCTTGTCAAGATCTTGCTCAAGATCTCGGCGTATAAGATAGAGTTCACGGTTGTAGATAGCAGATAGTTTTTGTGTAACCTCTATTAAACGCGCATTTTTTAGTAAAAGGCTCTCTGTGCATGAATCTGTGGGATCTTCTGGAAAGAGAAATTCCCCATGGGAAATTTTTCTTTGATCGGCTTTGATGCCTTCTATAAGAGAGTTGTGGGTTTGCAAAAGGTTTCGGATGTTTGTAAGGTCGCTTTGTAATGCTCGAACTATGTCCCATTTAATAGGGCTGCATGTTTCTGACTGAAGGTGGCGGGCAATATCATTTTCTAGACGGATGGTTATGCCTGCAAATGCTGAACCTGCAAAACGTACTGAGTGCATCTTTTTTTCCTTTTTTTATTTTTATTTCCGAGCCTTTTCTAAAGGGCTTCTCCTACGTA
>JAYRNE010000393.1:0-1514 GCA_041912355.1 Chlamydiales bacterium | reverse complement strand
GAAGTAAATACCTTTTTTAGAAATATCACCTATTTCACTGAGAAAGTTACCGCCAATGGCCGATGGGAGCAACACTCTTCTCTAGACAAATATGTACCTCTCTTTTTTGCAGTAGTAGTTGTGGAAATGATTGCCAAAGCAGTCATAAACCGAGACGAGGAAGTGCTCTCTAAAAAGGCCTTAGGCCTCTTCTCATTAGTGGCTGTTTACTTAGCAACCCATGCCTTGAGCTATGCCAAAATCTACCAGCAGCAGTACGTTGGTGGAAGGATGGGGCAAAAAAAATGCGAGGCCATTCGAGACAAACTACTTGAGATTGTCAAGAGGCTGTCACCCATCCGCTCATTAGCTGATAAAGCAACTGAAGGGGTGCAATTTGCTGGGCTTGATCGCATTTTTACAATCCACAAACCGATTATTGATCAAATGCCCGCTCAAGAGCAGGTTCTTGCACGCATGGCCTATCGACAAGTCCTAAGCCTTGTGCAGCAAAAGAAAGCAGAAGGGATGTGCGTGTTTTTACATGGACAAAGTCATGAAACTGCCATATTAGCCAAATTTTACACGAAAGTAATTAAAAAACTTGAGCCAGAAAGGCAAATCGATGATTTTCAGTTTATGCGGCTCATCTCATCTCACAGCCTGCAACAGAGTCGATATAAAACTGCCTGGGAATTTTTGTTATACAATGGATTCGTCATAGTGGATTTCATTCCAAGATTGCGGGAGCAACTTTTGTCGGTTTCTGTAAATCCACTTGAGTGGTCCAAAGAGGAAAGTGCCTTTGCATTCTGGCTGAAGGATATAGGCTTAGACTTTTCATGTGCTGACGTTGCCATCGAAGCAGTAAAAAAAGAGATGGCTCTGGGAGTTGAGGCTGAAGCTTTGATAAAAGAAAAATTTCGTGAATTATCTGCGATTTTTAAGAAGAGTGAAAAACGCGTTGGCAATTTGGTTGCTATTTGTATTCCAGCGAAATTTCTAGAAAATCCTAACCGTCGCATAGGGTATCATTGCTATCCATTTGGCATGCCAGCAAGCATGTTTTGCACAGAAAAAATTGCAGCTCTTGCCTCACAAGAATGGCTATCTTCAGCACCCTGCCAAGCCCGTTTGCTTGCCCATCAGCTCGTCCCAGAAAATCACATCGAAACCCACAACTTCAACACCCTTGCTCCAGAAGAAACTACTCAATGCGACGCCCTCTTAGACAACCTTGTGGATGCATTAGCGAAGTTATAAATTGCCCAGCTTAATGGGATAATCAATCAAGTGGCACTACAACCTGTCGCTTGTTCCGTAAGCATAAAAAAAAGCTCGAGCAGGAGTGCTCCTGCTCGAGCTTTTTTATTTTAATAAATCTTCCAGTGTTACTACAGCTTGAATTAACTCTTCAGACCAAATAGAAGGCTTGATGCCTACGGTGGTGATCAAGGCAAAAAAGACCTGCTTATGTGAAGGCTTATGCCGTTCAAAGACCTCCATTTTCGTTTTTAGGGCTTTTGCGCACTCTT
>JAYRNE010000392.1:0-7675 GCA_041912355.1 Chlamydiales bacterium | reverse complement strand
AGTCCCTTTTTGCTATTTCTTCCGAGATCCAACTTGATCGCGACCACTATTACTTGGTGGGGCCGATGGTGCTGGAGTGTTGCTTGCTTGCTGATTTCGTCCACCAACTTGATCACGACCTGAACCACTATTCCTAGATGGTTGTGGTGCAGGAGCGCTTTGGGCTACTGGTGGTGCTGATGGAGCATTTGATCTAGCGCCAACTTGATCGCGCGTTGTACGTGGTGCTGGAGGTTGACGTGGCGCCATTAGTGAGGGCGGAAATCCTGATGTTCCATGCACTTCTCTATTATGCGCGCCAACTTCATCGCGACTTGCTCTTGCAGCAGCCGGCTGTGGAGCTACAGCAGGAGCTCCATATCCAACAGCTGGCGCCGAAGAGGGGTAGCTTGGTGCTGAAGGCAGTGATGCCCTATACACTTCTTGATTGTGCGCGCCAACTTGATCACGACCTGATCTTGAAACAGCGGGCTGGGGAGCTAGAGGAGGAGCTCCATACGCTAGAGCTTGCGATCTGGGAGAATTGGGGCGTTGATAGGCTCCTAGTAGATCTAACACCTCGACAGCTTGATGAGTGGCACGCAATTGTGCAGCTTGCTGGCGGGCAACCAATAGGGGATCCGCTACAAGGTGAACTCGAGCTGGCCTCTCTGATCTTTCCCTTCTCATTAAGAGAAAGGCGCTGATCAATGAAATGCCAAACCAGAAAGCAGCTTTTAATGAGCCAGTGACTAAAAAAATACCCCCGGAAATTGCCGCGCTTACATAAGAGGCAACGCGAAGCGCAGTGCGGATAACATCTTTAGCCGGTGATCTATCATGATCTAAGCCGTTATGACCATGAGCGCCAGGGACCCCTAATCCATATACATGCATGACCTATCCTTTGGTTATTGTACTTGGTAGGCAGTTACGAAACTGTCTGTTGCAATGTTAATTAAAATCTTGTTGTAGCCGCCATTGAAATAGCCGTCATAGTCGCCTACGATGATGGAGTCACCTGGTTCCCATTTGGCAAGCTCCGCCATGTTGCCCCAGCTATTAGAAATTTTAAAGCGCGCGTTGTAGTTGATGTTATTTGTGATTATGACATCGCCATGGTTTTTATCAAAGGCGTAGGAGACACGAAGTGTCGTTGGGTTGCCAATTTCAGAGCCACGGGTGAGCTTTGCCCGTACATACTCATGGGTGTAGAGGTTTGTGATGTAGTATTCTTGAGAGTTCCAGTAGCTTACTGGTGAGATCTTTACAGGGATGCCTGCACTCCAGTAGGCTGCTATTTTTGCATAGTCCCAGTCGTGAATCATAAAACCGGCACCATTTTCGATTTCAAAGGTTTTTTCCTTGGGGAAAAACTCGCGAATTTGGTGCTGTGTGATGCCAGTATAGTAGGGCATCTGCATCTGGCCGCTCCAGTCTTTTGCAACAATGTCAGGCTTTTGACCGTTTATGTGTTTAAGAAATGCCTTTTCTTGCTTAGTCAGGCCATGAAGGGGGGAGCCTAGCATAATGACCGCTGAGAGTATTGGGAACCACATTTTCTTGAGCATAAAAATCCTTGGGTTTGAGTTACAATTAGCAATATACAAAGCGAATGTTAAGATTTGTTAAATTTCGTTCGAATGAATCACTTGGGGGCGAATAGGGCTTGAATTTAGACGTTATTGCCCGAAGGGATTTGGGAGTGCGGTGCAGCAATGCACCGCTCTCAATTTATGCCAAAGTGTTTTAGCGGCAATAATTTGTAAACATGATATCGTTGAGGGAGCTTTAGCGCTTATCATGCAATTGACTTAGGCAAAATTGAGAGCGGTGCATTGCTGCACCGCACTCCAGAGCCTTCGGCAAATGTCCAACTTTTTAGCACTGCTCAAAGGGGACGGGTTTTACTTCGGGGCAGACACAGCAGCCTTCATCAAATATTTTGATAAATTGCGGCATCTTGCAGCTACCTACAAACTCCCTTAGAAGCTTATTAAACTGCGTAAAGGCAGTAACCTGTAGCTGGTGGCCCTTGCCCACAAATTCTACAAGAACGGAATTGGGGATTTCGTTGTGCACGTAGATGCTAGCTCCCGGTGGAACAACAGCATCAATGCTTCCGTAGCAGATGAGTGTAGGAACGGTAATTTGGGAGAGAAGCGGGCGTAAATCTTCTGCTTCAGCGTGTGTTGAGACATTCATCACAATCTCAAAGCCTGTAGTCAAAAAAGCTTCTACAGTGTAGTCTAGCGCATTTTGTATTTGGCTTGTGCAGGGTTCGTTGTAAAATGCTGGGGCAAGAAACTGCTGTAAAAATGGTTCATAGCCAATTGTTCCAACTAGTTCACCAATTTGAATGAGGCTGCAGAGGGTTTCAGCAGGAAATTGCCAGTCACAAGTTGGAGTAATCTGGCAATCTGGGGTTGTGCAGCTAGGGTCAAGCTCTGTTACAAGGGGATCGCTAGCGGCTAGCACAAGCTTTTGAATTTGTCCTGGATAGCGTAAAGAGTATACTACACCTATGTTGCCACCTATCGAGCTTCCCACCCAAATAAACTTCTCCACACCAAGTTGCGAGAGGACGGACTCTATGTCATCTGCCCAAATTTCGTACGTATAATCGATGCTATTTGGGTCACTAGATGGTTTTGGAGTTGTTTTTGTGGATCTGCCAAAGCCCCGCATGTCAATGGCTATTGTATCGAACAAGTCGCATAGCCCATCTTGCTGGCATTTAAAGCTGTCAGAGGAAAAGGCAAAGCCATGAACAAAGAGAAGTATAGGCTTTTTGCCGCGGCAGGAACCCTGTTGTCTTACATAAATTTCGGCTTCAGGAATAAACCCTTGATCTGTTTGACGTGCAGGAACAGTCACGCACATCTTTTTTACTTTGCATGAGTTTTTTCGTAGCGATGAACATGCGTGGCATGCTTTTTCACACTTTGCCGATGCGGCAAGTGAGAAGCTGAGTAGCAGAAAAAATAGCGCTAACGATCTAGAAATCGTCTTCATGGTAAGCCTCCTTTAGCCTTTTTGCTGATAATAAGAAATTGGTTAGCCATTGTCAAGGTCTTATTGCAAAAAAATCTATAAAGCGATAAACGGAAAAAAACAGGTGGTTATATGAAATCCAAAGTTCTAGGCATTATCATTGTAGTTCTGCTCATAGGCTACTCAGCTTTTTGGTATATGCAGGCATACTATATTCAAAATACGCTAAAGCAAGAGCTTGCAGAGGTTTCTGAAGCTAAAATCACCTATGACGATGTAAAGTGTAGCGGCTTTCCCTTTAGAATCAATGTCTCTCTTGTAAATCCCAAGGTGCATGTAGAAAATAAAGCCATCTCTTTGGATCTTGATGGCCAGTTTGTCACAAGCTGGTCACTCCTTGCTAACCTTAAGGGGATTGATATATCAGGTAAAAGCCATATTCTTGTTCCCGTTGAAGAGGGGGCTGTAGCCTCTCAGTATCACTTCGAAGGCAATACGGCATTAGAAATTGACTCCATAAAGACCCTTGGAGATAAGGGTAAGGTCAGATTAACGGATGCAAAGGCAGTAAGCCTTGGAAATGACCTTCACGGCCCATTTGAATGGCTTGCAGATAGCGTTACCTGTGAATACAATGTGCTTTCGAGCTCTCCTGATCGAGCGGCACTTAACCTTGATGTAGAAGTACAAGGTGCCCAAGTTAAGGTGCTTCTTGCAGGGGAAAGTACCTTCATCCAGCAGCTTTATAATGCCTTTTTTGGCACTATTGCCGAAAAAAGCGGCAAGACGAATGCTTCATTTGTCATTAGTTGCGACACTCCCTCAGCATCCAAGCTTCAAGAACTTGCCGATTCGCCTTTACAGTTGCTTACAAAAGGTATTCCTCCTGTAACGTTGGAGATAAAGAACTTTAATTCATCAAACGCCTTAACAAAAGACAAGCTGCTAGCGCGCTTACATCTTGGCGAGGAGCATAATTCTATTGTCTTGCAGGTGACAGGTGAGGGTGATATTCGCTATTTTGCGGCCTATCGCGAGGCAATTATTGCGGCTATTGACAACGTAGAAAAGCTTGCACCAAACTGGGAGGCGCCCGCAGACCTTCTTGGTGTTAAGGACTTTCTTGTAAATCATGCTGATCGCATAAAGGCTCTTGTGCCACACCCAGAAAGGCTTGGCACCATTAGTCTTTACAACGACTTTTTTGTAGAGGTGACAAAGCCCTCTCTTAACTGGCATGTGGGAGTGAAAAAGCTGGGCGTTATGTGCGACCTTTATGGCATAGACATTAAGGCCGACGCTCAGTCTCGCAATTCTGACCTTCAGATTGAAGCCACATGTGCTTTAAAAAATGCTCAAGGGTTAGTTGTTGAGCTTGTAAGTAGCTATAATAACGTTGCTGACATAGTAAATACAATCGAAAGCGATCCTGAAAAGCATTTTAAACCACTGCCAGCAAACGCTGCAGACAAAATCGTTGCCTTTTTAGCCCACCTTTCCCAGGAACACGAAGATCCAAAAGGCACCTTGAAAATTATCTATACCTACAAAAATAACAAAACTATGATCGGCCACCTGAGCTTAGAAGAGGCAAGAGCTGAAGCGGAGGCTCTTTGGGCTGCTATCATGGGGAATGTCAAGCAAGAGGTAGAGGTGCCAGCTGAAAAGTAGCCAAGAGCGGTTCATAGGGTTAGTTTAAACTATTTTTTTGACAAAAAATACCCTAATTTCTAGAATCAAGAAAATAAGAAAAAAGGGTAACTATGAGCTCTTTTGACGTACAAGGTCAAGGCCACTTGCCTGATTTGTTTGCCTTTGCTAAAGCCAACTTAAGTAGCAAAGAAGCAAAGCAGGTAATTCAGCAGTATCGCGACAATAAGTATACACATGAACAGATTAAGCAATTAGTAGAAGATGTGCTTAAGTCGCTTACTGATTCTAAAGGTCCTAAAGAAGCAAAAGATATTACTAGTAAATACAAGCCTCTTTTGAAAGCTAATAACGAATTGGAGAATAGGGCTTCTAAACTTGGTACTACATTCTTACAAAGAATGAGTAGGTCAAGCCAGCAGCTTCGTCCTGCTGTTAACGAAGAAGAACCTTCAAATAAAGAGAGGCCACCAGAGCCGGTTACACGCCCTCTCGGGCAAAAGGTAGCAACTGCCATTGTTAACTATGAAATAGAGGGTATTAACACAACTAAGAAGCTTTTAGAGCAGGCTAAGGACCATCCAGTTGAACTACTTCTTAACGATATGACAAGATCTGTAGAAAAGATGGGGCTAGATAAGGAATATGTAAGCCAGCAGATTCAGGAGGTAATGGATAAGTTGCCAGATCATGCTGAAAAGCTTACTGCGCTTAAAGCAAGTTGGGATAGGGCACACATGGCAGAGATGGCCGCCTGGCATATTGCCAACATTGAAGATGGGTTCAGAACTAAGCGATTAGTAAAGTATTTAAATGAGCTCTCTCCTGAGTCAAAGCAAAACCTTTTTGACGTTGTCAATATGGTCGCCAAGCGCCATAACCTTACAAAAGATGAAGTAAGTCGGCATATTCAAGAGGCAATAGATACCTTTCCGAAATATAGCAAAACGCTAAAAGACTTAAAACAGAAATGGGATGCTTCCTAATAGGGCATACTAGCAGCTCCGTTTCTTTAGACTTCAGCAATACAGTAGATGGCAGTTCGTCCGTCCTTCACGCGCCCTTTTCCTACATGCTCTTCGACTTCTTTTTTTAGCTCAGTAAGAGCATCTTCTGGAAGGAGCTCAAGCCTTGCCCGAATGGCGTGGGTCCAAAGAGATGCCCACCAGGCCTCGGCGCTTTCATGCCAGAAGGCTTTTGATTCTTTATGAATATGAAGGTTTTTAAAGCCTGTTTGAAGCAGGAGCTCTCTGATGCGCTCTTCGGAAAAGAGGTTTTGAACGCTTAAGTTTTGAGATATGCCAAGAGCTTGGACACGATGAGAAAGCCACTCTTCTATCGGTGACCTATCTCCCCAGACAGAGACTGCAAGGCGGCCTTTCGGTTTAAGAACCCGCGTACACTCTCGTAATGCCTCTAGTACATTGGGAAGAAAAAAAAGGCCAAAGGCGATGTAGACAATATCAAAGCTTTTATCAGCAAAGAGGAGCTTTTCTGCATCCATTTCCTGGAGGGATATCCAAGAATAGGGTGATCTTTTTTTTGCCTCCATAATCATCTGGGGGCTTATGTCTATGCCAGAGGCTTTGCCAGTTTCGCCTACAGCCTTTGCTGCAGGAAAAAGCACGGCGCCCTTGCCGGTAGCTATATCAAGAATTGCATCGCCTTTTTTAGGTGTAGCAAGCTCTACAAGCCTATTGCCAAAGTAGTCAAAAAAGCTGCAGCCCCCCTCACCGTAGTGCGAAGCTGCGCTATCAAAAGTTGCTTGTACCCAATCTTTGTGGCTACTCTTGTGGTTGTTCATCGGCCTTTTTCTTTTTTGGGGCAGCCTTTTTAGTAGTTTTTTTGGCGGCGGCCTTTTTCTTTGGCGCTGCCTTCTTTTTGGCTTTTGGCTTCGCTTCAGTGGTTTCAGCTTCTTGAGCTTTTGCCTTAAAGCGCCCTCTACCTTTCGGTTTAGCAACATAGGCCGTTTTGGGGTGGCCATTGTATTTTTCTAGCACGGCTTCAAGCTCGTTGCCGATGACATCGCAGTCGGGAAACTCTGAGCAGGCAATGAATGACTTGCCAAAGCGTGAGCGGCGGCGCACTAAATGGCCTGAGCAGCCATCAGCAGGACAGGGCGTATGAGGCAGCTCCTCTTCGGGGATTTCACCCTTTTTAGGGATGCGTACTACTCCGCGGCAGTCCGGAAAGTTTGTGCAGCCTAAGAAGGGGCCAAAGCGGCCAAAGCGCAGCTTCATGGCCGATGCGCACTTGGGGCAGGGCTGGTTATAGTCAAAGTCATCTTTGTATTCGTTCTTATCAAAGGTCTGCTCTTCAACGGATATTGTGTAGTCGCAGTCGGGGTAGTTTTCGCAGCCCAAAAAGTACTTATCTTTTGCCCATACCTTTTGTAGCATCCCACCACACTTGGGGCAGGGGATGTCTGTAGGTACCTTTGGAACAACGGCATTTTCTTCTGCAAGTTTTAGGGTTGGTGAGAAGGTGCTCCAGAACTCATCTAGTAGTACATGCCAGTCCTTTTTGTCTTCAGCAACCTGCTCTAAGTCATCTTCCATATTTGCCGTGAAGGCAATTTCCATGATGCTCTTAAAGTTTATCTCTAAAATCTCGCATATCACGCGGCCAAGCTCTGTGGGCTTTAGGCGTCCCTGTTCCTTCACCGTATAGTCGCGGCTTTCAATTTTTTTCATAATTGTTGCGTACGTTGATGGACGGCCGATTCCTGACTTTTCTAGCTCTTTGATGAGTGTTGCTTCTGTAAAGCGTGGAGGTGGCCGGGTAAAGGACTGTTCCTGCATAAGCTCTATCAGCGTAAGAAGCTGGTCTACTTCAAGGTTTGGAAGGAGCTTGTCGGCTTCGTTTTCGGCATCTTCATCGCTCTTTTCTTCGTAGAGCGTCATAAAGCCACGAAACTTTATCTGCGATCCTGTAGCACGAAGTGTGTAGATATCAGCCTCTATGTCTACAGAGACAGTGTCGTATATTGCAGGCACCATCTGAGAAGCTAAAAAGCGCTTCCAAATAAGGGAGTAAAGAAGGTACTGCTCTT
>JAYRNE010000391.1:0-5491 GCA_041912355.1 Chlamydiales bacterium | reverse complement strand
CACAGATTCTCCAGATGCCATTGAGAGGGCGGAAAAAGAGCAAGTTGCAACTATCGCTCTTAGTTATGGCAATTATGAGAGGGGCTCTTTAGTGAAGGCGAAGCCTCTTTACATCTGTGATACAGATGATGAGTTAGATCGATTATTGGCAATACCAGGCCTTTCGATTGGAGAAATTAAAAAAATCAACAAAGAGCTAGCTATTGAAGTTGTCGACTTTAAGGCATTGGATGAAAGCGCAAGGGGACATCTTGTAGACGAAATATACGCTGTCTATAGTATCGCCTTAAAGGGGAGAGAGAAAGGGAGTTTTGAAGAGGTTGCTTTATACGACAAGATGAATCCCGATTCAATACAGGTCGTTGTATGGCGTAATACTCTTAAGAAGGTTGTGGGGTTTCTTGTTTCAAAGCGACATGACTTAACATGCCTTCATGACAATATGGCTACTCCAGATGCAGACAATCACTATGCTGTTTTTAAATTTTACGTTTGTGGGCTTCCTGAGTGCGCCGGTCATGGAATGATGGAATATCAAAAAAAGCTATTTACAGATTATCATACAAATAATCCAGAGAGTAACATTGTTGTATTTGAATATTCTGTTAACCATAAATCTTTCAAGAAGGCCCGTTATACAGCTCTTTTTTACCCATTTATTGATCAAGAGAACAGGAGCGTTAATTCTTTAGTGGAATTTTTAAAGAGCTACTTTGGCTACAAGGCTATCGATGAGAAAGAGCCTTATGTAATTAAGGCGACAAGTCGCCCGGTTGTTGAGGTATATCTTGATCCAGAAGACAAATTAGGTACTTTTTATGCACATAAAACAGCGGGGGTCCCAAACGCTGGGTTACTATTTTTTTGCTGTATCTATTTAACTCCAAATAATTCAATGGGCTTACAAGAGTTTAGGCCGGATTTTTTAATGAACAAAAGTAATATTTAAAAACAGGAAACCATATGTCCGTAGAAACAGGAGCAGCGGCTCATCAACCAAAGATATTTCAAGAGGGCCTTTTTTTGGCTAATCTTCAACTACTTGCAAGTTTAGAC
The DNA here is from genome assembly GCA_041912355.1 of Chlamydiales bacterium. GTDB lineage: Bacteria > Chlamydiota > Chlamydiia > Chlamydiales > FEN-1388 > SZAS-7. Next base: position 4,435 of record JAYRNE010000391.1, on the reverse strand, counting down.
ATGGATGGCAAAGCAAAAAGGGAAGAGGTGATCACCAAGTCGGTGCTCGCTATTTTAGCCGATCAAAAAAGTACCCAGCCAGGATTTACATTTAAATGCCGTAAGGTGTGCACTACGCTCGTTGGAGTGCCCTTAGCCGTAGTCTTTGGTTCAAGTGCCGTGGGTGGAGTAATGATGATGGGGAGAAATCCAGTTTGGGTAGGATCGGGCATTTTAGCGATGGTTGTAGGTGCCTCATTGCTACTGCCGGCAACAAAAGCTACCTGGAAGAGCTACAATCATCAGGAGGCTCACCTTAAAGCCGAAGCGGAAAAGAAAGCAACTAGCGCTTTAGACCAGCTTAAAAAGGAATATGAAGGTATCGCTGAAGAGTTAAAAAAGGCATCAGTCGATATAAAAACAAATGTGCAAAAGAGACTGCCGAAGATTGAAGCGGCCCTTGCCTTAGAGGGTTTTACCATGGAAAAAGTTAGCGGTCTTATGCAGATTCTAAAACATGCCGTAGAATTTCGTCCCCCAGTCTCAAAAAAGCGAAAAGCTTCAGGTGAAATAGAACCATCAAAGGGATAGAAATGTCTTTTTGTTATTCCTCTTTTTTCCTTTTGACTTCTGGAAAATAGAGCTCGAGTGCCTGTTGCCATGGATAGCAAGTAATATGATCATAGCGTTTCATGAATGGGTCTTGACTTAAGACAACTGCCTCACAATTTGGAATGTCTCTTGTAAGGCGCTTAAAGGTGCCTACATCGGATTCGTCAATGAGATCTGAGCTTTTTATCTCGATGCAGAGAAGTGGCAGGGCTGGACGTTCAACAACTAAATCAACTTCAACGTCCCCGGCAGTGCGGATGTAAGAAAAGCGATAATCAGGCTGAAAATAGCTTGCCAGACGGATAAATTCGAGAATTACAAAATGCTCAAAAGCTTCGCCATAGGCGAATGTTTTGGGCGTAAGAGGCACTGAAAGTCTTCTTGAAAGTGAGCGAACAACTCCTGTATCAAAAAAGTAGAATTTAGGTTTCTCAGTAAGGCGCTTACGAAACGAATTGTGATGGGGTTCTAAGAAAAAGCCAATAAGAGTGTCTTCTAAAATATAAAAATATTCCTTAACAGTCTTTTCGTCGACGCCTACGTCTCTTGCGATATTGGCGTAGTTGATGATCTTACCGTTAGACTGGGCGGCCACTTCGAGGAATTTGCGAAATGGGGGAAGTTTTCTTACGACCTGCTCATCTAAAATTTCTTCCTTTAGATATGTTTCTGCATAGGCACGTAAGAAGGCTTCTCTGTCGTTATTGGTCTCTAAGCTGTATATCTTAGGAAGGGTGCCCCACTCAAGCGCTGTTTCAAGCGTAAACTTTTCTTCTAGCTCAAAAGAAGACAATGCATAAAGGTTATAGACAAATGCGCGCCCTGCTAAAAGATTGGCGCCACCACGTTTCAATTTTCTCGCAGAAGAGCCTGTTAGAATAAATTTTTTTTGCTTTTCTTCAATAAGGCGATGCACTTCATCTAAAAGTTTAGGAACTTTCTGGATCTCATCAATAATAATGTGCGTTATATCGCTTGAAAGAGCGTTAACTATAGAGTAGAGGCTACTTGGGTTATGAAAAAACTGTTCCTCAACCTTGGAATCTAGAAGATCGAAACGAACGGTCTCTTTGTTATTAAATCGCTCTCTTAGCAGCGTTGTTTTGCCCGTGCCCCGTGGTCCAAATAGAAAAAAACTGTGCGTTTTTGAAAATGTCCTTAATCTAAAAAACATACCTTACTCCGGAATTGTCAGCTAAATCCGGAGTATACTCCATATTTGTTTTCGAAATCAATCATTATTTGCATTTTCCGGAGCACACTCCGGATTTGGTTGACAATTCCGGAGTTATGATTTGCTCTTATTTCGGATTAGGAGAGAGCTATTAAATAAAAAATATGGTATAATTTTTTTAGGGGGGATACCATGTCTATACCTTCGGGATTTCAAAGTAAATATCCTCTAGAGAGGGTGGGGCCGTCCCAAGAGCCTGCAAAGAGGGCCCCCTCTCTTTTAGAGGAGGTAGCTAGCCTATCTGGAAAGGATGAGACGCATTACCATGCCTGTGTGATGCGCCTTGCGGAGGCCATTGTTCGGGGTGAGTGTGATCAGAGGACTCTTGCCTCTTGTAAAAGTAAGCTAGAGAGCCTGCCCTATGATAAAGAGACAAGATACCCCATAAAAATTGCCGAAAAATCTGTTCAGGTGGTTGACGTAGGCGTGCTACGCCAGGGCTTTAATGCCGTAATAAACCATCTTGTCGAGCGCGGTGCTATAACGGATAATCTTGTTGAGAAAGAGGCACAGCTTTTGGAAATAAGCCCCCAGCAAGCAAAAATCGCTCTAATCGATAGGACAATCACCCGCCTTTTAGCAAAAATAAGCCCTGAAAAGCCAGAGGGTACGCCCTCTATTGCCGTAAAGTCTGAGCAGCTAGGTTTAAGCCACGTTATTGTTCAGGGCGTTGAAGAGTGCTTCAGGCGAGCTGTAAAAGGAGAGTTAGCCTCCAAAATACATGTTGCTGAGCAGTATAAGGTGTTCTACTCTGAAAAGGCGGGGCTAGTTGTCGAGTATGAGGAATTAGATAGCGGTACATTAAAGCTTGCAACACGCGCCCATGACTACTTTTCGGCTGTGGGCGAAACTCGGGTTATCACCTTAAGGCCTATTGTACTAGTGGCAGAAGAGTCCCCACGTGAGGCTGTGACTAGTAGCACTGCTGATGATTCATCTAGTTTTAGCGCTGATTCTAGATCGAGCTCTCGCTCAAGTTCAAGATCTTCTAGCGTTCCATCATCAGAATCTGAAGGTGCCGATGACGAGGTGCCCCTTACAGAACGTGCAAAACGCGCTTTAGATGGGCAAGAGCCGCTCTCTGATTTGACATTAGAAGAGCTTAAGGCGCTAAAGGCCCAAGAATATCCCCCTGATGGTATTGATGAGGTTATTCAGAAGCGAGTCGAAGATTGCAATGTGCTCTTTATGACACCTCTTACTCCCGAGCAGCGCTATGCTAAAGAGGTAGCAATCGTAGAAAGGCTGCAGGCTGAAATCCCTGAGGCTATCATCCCACTTCGCAAGGTGATGCACCTTGGTACAGGCGCCAAGGTCATGGTGATGCAAGAGGCTACCTATACACTTGAAAGCGGTGCTACTGTTTCAAGCCTCCAGGACCTTGTAAGGCTCTATAAGAAAGGAGCTCTTTCTGAAGAGGAAAAGGGCTATTTTCTGCGCGTTATAGATGATGCTTTAGGCGCTTTAGAGCTTTTGCATGCAAAAGGCTATATTCACCGAGACATCAAAGAGAGCAATTTTCTCATAAGTCAAGAGGGTAGATGTAAAATAGCCGATTTTGGTGCTACCGTCCATGTAGCAGGCGATACCGATAAGTTTGTCCTTGCTGGATCTCGTGGGTATCTTGCCCCAGAAGCTGCATATTACTGCCAGACAGAACGGTGGGATAACCTTAGCGAAAAAAGTGACGTCTGGAGCGTGGGCATGATGCTGTACAGGATGTTCGTAGATGAAAATGTTTTAACGCACAAGGTCTTTGAAGGGCTAGAGAGTCAAGAGGAGATCCTGCACCATCTTACCCTCTATGATAGCCCTTATATGCGCGAGCGATACCTTAAGAGCTACCCAGAGCCTGAAAACCCCAACACGATAGAACACCTCATCTGGTCTGCCACACGGCTAAATCCCGCCGAAAGGCCCACCATCGCGGCCCTTCGTAAGCAGTTTAAAGCGCTTTTTTCGGCTTGATAGGCAGGATGGGCGTGTTTTTAACGATAATAACGATAAAACAAAGAAAGATTCGCCCTCTTTTGGGGTATTGGCTGTGATCTAAAAACAGGATGGGCAGGATAGATATGATGGGCGTATTTTTAACGATAAGAACGATATAACGATAATAACGATAAAATAAAGAAAGATTCGCCCTCTTTTTTTATAGTTAGTATCCTTGAAATTATCCTGCTATCTTGTTTTTTTAATCACAGCCAATGCCTCAAAGCAAGGGAACCCTTTTTCCTTTATCGTTATTATCGTTATATCGTTATTATCGTTAAGAATGCGACTACCTTCCCCATCCTGCTCATTCTGGTTTTTTAATCACAGCCAATGCCTCAAAGGGGGCACCCCTTTTTTCTTTATCGTTATTATCGTTAAGAATGCGACAATCCTACCCATCCCGCCCATCCTGCCTATCTTGTTTTTTTGATCATGGCCGATTGGAAGTTATTCTGAGTCAAACTCTTGATCCGATGGAGTATCTCTAACTTGTGTTTTTAGGATAATTTCATTCCAAGTGGGGCGCTTGTCGGGTGCGGGGTGGATCATCCAGTAGGCGAGGGAGATAAGGGCGCTTTTTTTGTCGAGTGGTTGCTCTTTGTCAAGCTTTGCCTT
>JAYRNE010000390.1:0-3570 GCA_041912355.1 Chlamydiales bacterium | reverse complement strand
CACAGCTCCCTTTGGTCGCTATGGGCTTTAATAAGTCGCCCTGGCGGGCTCTAAAACAGACGCTAGTGATGGAATGGATATAGACACAAGTTTAAATAAATTTAGAATGCTAAATTTTAAGAGAGTTGACAGCCCAGGCCCGGCCCCAATGGCCTTTTTGACATTAAAATAAATAATATGTAATATAGACGTAAGGGGGTATCGATACCCGCATATATCCCCATTCCTAAAAACGAGGTACTGTAGACTTATGAATAGCATGCATTACTACTCAATAGAGAATATCGAGAATATTAATGTCGGCAATCAGAGCTTCAAGTTCGATACTGCAAGTGGCAGGCTGCTGATGCCGGATGGTCGCACCATCTCCATAACGCACGATGGTAAACCCATTAATAATGCAAACTTTGTCCGCAACCTTCTCTCACAAGTTGCCGTTGAGAAAATTCAAGGACGGGTGACCGAAATTCGTGTGGAAAGTTCCGAAGTCAAACTTATGCATGGAGCAACATGCATAAACACAATTGCAATAGGAGCTCTACGAGGAAAACGAACAATGCAGCAAGAAGAGCCCCATCAGGAAAGTCAGCAAACCCCAGCTAAAAAGAGCCGTTCGCGAATAAAAAAAGAGAAGAAGAGTGATCCTATCCTTACAGCAAAAAGCAGGCAACGCGAACTTTTAGGTGTTAGAAAAACCATCTCAAAACCTAAAACTCGCTATACAAGATCTCGCATGAAACTAACAACTGTCCGCCATATCAATCGCAAGTCAAGCGCCGCATTTCCTAAAATCACCCTCTTTGCACAAGAATTATTAGGTATAAGTAAAAAACAAACCGTTGTAAGTAGGTCTACACCTCAGGTTATTCAGGGCAATAATGAAATGGTTACGTTTGTTAAAGAATTGGTCCAGGCACATCTTACTCCCTATCTAGAGGGACGCATCACCTCAAAAAATGAAAATGTCAATAGAGAGCCCCTGCCTCTACAAATACTCAAGCAATTACAAGCCAAATACCCCGAAAAAAGCTTTGATTTAGGGGAGATCGCCACTATCGCAATTCAGGAATATGTGCATATAGCTGCATGGAAGGGCTGCGAGTCAATGGCCATTCCATTGAAGTTTAGCTTTGAATATCCGCGCACAAGCCTAATCGTTTCACAAATTATTGACACCGTGCGTCATGCTGTTGCAATTGACTTTAGAGGCGCGCCTTCTGACCTTGAATCTAGGCTCACAGCCGCAGTAGACAACTATAAAAGTTTATTCTCCCCAAAAAGTCGGTGAGCCGTTTAGCCAAGCGACAAGCTTCCATCTGGCTTAAGAGGCCAATGAGGATTCCAGGCAACTTCCCAGAGGTGGCCATCAGGGTCGGCAAAGTAGCCACTGTGGCCGCCCCAGAACACATCTTGCGCGGGCTTGACGACAGTGGCACCCGCGCGTTTTACCTCTTCAAGCACTTCGGCAACTTCGCTTTTATTGGCAACGTTATAGGCAAAGGTTATGCCGCGAAAGCCCTTTTTAACTTGGCCTTGCAAGGCATCTTCAGCAAGTAATGGTTCAGGATAGAGGCATAAAACAATGCCCTGCAGCTGAAAGAGTGTTATGTCGTCGTTACTTACAGGAGCCGCCTTAAAGCCTATTGCCTCATAAAATTTTCGGGATCTTGCGATCTCTTGTACGCCGAGAGTGATGATATTTATTCGTGGATCCACCCATTTCTCCTTTTTTACCAAGCCCCAACTTGGCTCATCAAGTTACTAACGCGTATAATAAGCTGTTCTTGCTGGGACTCATGAACAAGGGCCATAAACTTGCGGCCTTTCGCATCCTCCTGCTCGCGCAATAGGGTAATAGCAGCTTTTGGTTCATAGAGAGTAACTAATAAATCAAACATTTTAAGGCTATACGCTTGGTTAACCTTGTCATCAAGAAGGGAATGCCCTAGCGCCAAAAAGGCATTACACTGTTCTGTTTTAGTTTTTTGCATGCAGCTCTCTACTAAGAGGGCGCGCATGTTTGAATTTTGCAATTCAAGCAAAAACTCTAGCATAGGCGCATTTTGTCTGCGGCATATAAGATGTAAGGGTGATTCAGCCTCAAGTTTCGTTTTTTCTGCTATTAACTCTGAAAAGCATGGATCCTTAGAGTGCTTTAGCAAAATCTTTTCAAAAAGGGTAAAAGGCTGAGAAGCTATTGCATGCAGTGGATTATAGCCATGAACTGACAGGTCTTTAGTTATATCTACAACTTTACGAAGCTTTTTGTTCTCAAGGACCTCTATAAAAAGAGCGGGCAGGTATTTTTGCAAAATTGCAGTAGGTGCATTCCTATCTCGAAGAAGACTTATAAACTGTGTAACAGTGCACTGAACGCGCTCTTCAGCCACCTGTCTTTCCTCACCATTTGAAAAGGCTCTTGGGCGGCGAAGTAAGGGTGGTACCGGTTTTTTAGACGCGCAAAGATATTCATTCAAAAGACGTTGTGGAGCGTCAAGCTCCTGAAGAAGTGTAGCAAATTCACTTTTTAGAAGTGTCACTGCCTTTTTTATAATCTTTATCGAAGTCGAAACAGGAAGTATTTCTTGTTTCGTAATAACGGGGCCAGGAAGACCAATAGCATCTTCCTCAGAAGAATCTACACGATCTCTCGACCCCCTTTGAGCGTTCCTATCACGAAGCGCTAAAGTGAGATTATCTACATCTTCGTTGGTCACCGTTGTTTCTTGCCGAACGAACCACCGTGCAAGTGAAGGAGGCGGTTGCTGAGATACAACTGGAGGACCCTCCTCATCACTTCCACTAGAAACGAGCAACTTTTCTAGTAAAGTTGAAACCTGATCTGGATCTAAAGTAAGAGTCTCAGGACTTTGAGTTTGTTCTGTAGGATTGGCAATCGCTATCGGAAAAACCTCAGAATTACCGCCCTCTTCAGATACTGAATCCGATGAAGTTTCTTCCTCAGAAGACCCTACATAGAGAACATGTTCACCTGCGAATCTACCTACACTTCCGGAACCTAGTGTCATAAGCACCTCTACAATTAGTTATCGGCTCTAAAAAACTCCTGATGATCTACAGCAAAGGCAGCAAAGACTTTGACTATGCGCTCGTCTATAGCACTTGTGTCAAAAATATTGCATTCCCAGTGATCGCGCTCGTTTACAAGAAGTATGCGCTTCAGTGTTGCCAGCATGCGCTTGTCATTATTGGGATCAACTATAGAAAAGCTGCGCTTTTCATTATCCATAAAGGCAATGCCTGCAAGCTTCCAGCCAGCTTCATTATATTCATAGATGCTAAAGCGAGCAGAAGCGAGTGTGGCAACCTGGCCATCAATCATACCTATATACTTTCCGCGAGCATCGCGAATGTCAATTTCTGTTGCCCAGGAATAGAGCGTGCCAAGACTTAAAAAGCGTGTTTTGCCTGTTGCTTCCCAGTCGCCTCTATCATTATAGACTTCATAGTGGTTGGTGATATGGCCAAAGGCAAAGCGCTTTTTTACAACAACTCCAAGGGGCATCTCATTGGCATTCATTTCAAAATAATTTGAAAAGCGATATTCTT
>JAYRNE010000389.1:0-7141 GCA_041912355.1 Chlamydiales bacterium | reverse complement strand
TATTTTCTAATGCTGCTATAAAACCCTGTTGCTGGCTAGACTTAGCTACAAAACCATTAGCCATCAGCCAAATAGCTGCCTTTTCTTGGTTATGTGCACACGCGACCACAAAGGAAATTTTATTACACGAGGGAGTAAGCTCTTTAAAATGCGATAAAAATTCAAGAAGCTCTATTTGCCCACCTCGAGCGGCGCCACAAAAGGCAATATCGATGTTTTTCGTATCTTTACCAAGAAGATGCCACACTACCTCTACATGCCCATTCATGCTTGCGCTAAGTATAGCCTTTCGCAGCTTACCACTTGTAAAGCCGGAAGTAAGAAGTATGCGGACGATATCTAAAGAGCCCGCCTCTGCGGCGTTATTTAGAGCAACGAGCAGTACATTTTTTAAACGAGGGAAGGAATCTTTTAGAAAATAGACAGAATCCACATCATTCTCTCGTACTGCAGTCATAAGCGCATCTTCAAGGGTATCTAATGCCACAAGATTACATATAAGCTGGTTATTCACGAAAAGGTATCTATTATCCGCATCCAAAAAGGCAGCATTTTTATAAACAAGCGCTCCCTCTTTTTCTTTAGTATAGGTGAAGGCTCTAATGGATGAACTTGTAGGCGGTACTTTCTTTAAAAAGCTATGGCGTATTGTAAGCTCTGCTTTTGATAGAGGAAGTTCGCTTCTTTCTCGAGCACTATACATCGCAACTTGAGTAGGCTTTTCGCCAGAAAAGGGCACATAGAGAGCATTACGGAACTTTCTTTCATCAATGTTACTATGTGCACTTGTTCCGTAAATAATGTAAAAGGCATTTTCTTGAATAAAAAGTGTGTGAGCAAGCTCGGATCCTTTTTTCAGCAATAGGCATGGGCCAGATTGACGCATACGCTCAGCAAGTAGCGCACAGTCAAAGATCGCCTTTTTTTCGAATTCTATTTTATTACATTCCATTACCTGCTCAACCACCTGTGTAAGGCGCCTAAGCACATCTTCAGAATCGTTAGCGAAAAACGTTTTGACGGACCGTTGCATATAGGAGGTTAAGGTCGGATTTACCAAAGAAATGACTTTATCCCAAAGAGATAACTTTTCAAGCTGATATTCTAAATCGTCAATTCCAATGCTTCGTACTGTACTAAAATTCATTTATAATTCCCGCAAGAATTTGCAATTATAATGAACCAGAAATACAATAACAAGAAAAGTCAACGTAAGTTCTTACAAAAGCAGGATAGGTAGAATGCTATCCTGCTTATCATGTTCTTAGAAGCCTTTTACAAAAGGCTCTTAGGTATGAGCGATGAGGTTATCTTCAACTACCCACTGCCAAGCCTCTCCTGAAGCCGAATTCTCGGTTAGGGTTTGGATTGGAGTATCAATACGGTAATGCTTGGCGCAATCGATAAAGAGGTTATCTTTAATAACCACTTTGGCATCAGAAGAAGTAAGATTGCCAGCAGCCTCAAAATAGACCCCAGAACGATAGACGTTTTTAAAGTAACAATTAGTTATCTCATTTGTTCCCATGCTGTAGTTACCACGGCCAGGAAAATTTGGGTTGTTGGCATTAATCTGCATGATAGCGATAGCATCAGATGACTTTACATTTTCAAAGGTGCAGTCATTTATAGCACCTGAGAGCACACCCCCACCGTAGACAAGCAGCTGAATTGACCTTGAGTGTCGAGTATTTGTAAATTCGCAGTTGCTGATGTCATACTCGCGATTAAAGGTATCACTTACAAACCCTTGCGCTTCTGAATCACCACTGCCTACTAAGATATCGCGAGCATTTCCACTAAATCTCGAGTCTGTCAAAGTAAATTTGCCACTTTTTTTGTTAAAAGGCTGAATTCCGGAAGTTACTGATTTACCACCAAAAAAGCTGATTGCTGCCCACTCTCCAAAATCACGCTCTATAGTAGAAGGATGATAGTCAAAAGCAAGCTCTTCGCCCGATGTGTTACAACGATTTATGCTGCAGTTTTCTATAGTAAGGTTTTCAGCATCTAATGCTTCTATACCGCAGCGAAAGGCAGTTTGAATGGTAATGCCAGAAATGGTGTTATTTCCAGAAGCAACAATTACATCCCCATTATGCACGGAGCCATCAAGACTTGCGAAAACGCACTCTCTGCGACTTTCTCCCTCTATGCTCTGCCCATCTTTAAGGGCAATACCACCATAAATTGGCGTCTCTGAAGCTAGCACCTTTAGTACGGTCCAATTTGCAGCTTCAGCTTCCTGGAAGGAAGAGTAAGGATGTTCTAAGGTTCCATCGCCCCCGGAAAGACTTCCCCCACGAATATATTTACTATCTGCACAAACTGTACTAAGAAGAGCACAAGCCCCAAAAACTAATGTACGAAATAAGGACATAAAACCTCCTAATTTGCCTTATTTCTAGCTATACGCCCAAATAGGGTTTAATTCAAGAGATTTAAAAAAGAAAAAAGATTAATATTAACAACCTTTTAAATAAAAACAGACTCTAAGGGCCTTAGCTCCTTAGTAAGAGAATCTCTGTCTTTATGAGTAAGCAGTAAATAGTCCACACAGTTAAGCGAAGCGAGGCTTGCTACAAGCTCTTCATCGGGCGATGAACCCATGATAGCAACTACAAATTCTTGGTTTGTAGTGGCTGCAGCTTCGCGTAGAGACTTTAAGAGCTTAGAGTCTAGCTGGCAAGATGCATCAAGACCAAAGAGGCAGAATTTGTTGCCATTAAGGGCTTGGCGTAGAGCTGCTAGGTGCTCTTCGTCAAAGATTTTGTGGTGGGCGTGAATTTCTATTAAGCGCCTTGCTACTTCTGCAAGCGTCACCCGAGCACACCCAACTTTTTCTACAGCAACCTGTGCAGCGATATTCGCTAGCTGGGTGGCTTCTGCAAGAGAGAGCTTATTTGCTAAGGCACATGAGAGCATAGCAAGCACAGTGTCGCCAGCTCCTGTCACATCTTTAACCTCACGAACCTGAACGGGAAAGTCCTCTTGCTTGCCATCAGGGTGGAATATAGAAATTCCAGCCTCAGAGCGAGTGATAAGCAGTGTGTCAACGGCGACCGTATTAAAAATATGCTTTGAAGCTTCTAAAAGTGTTTTGCAGCTTGAAGGAGCTGCAGCATAGGCTTCAGAGAGGTTTGGCTTTAGTACAGAAGATCCTTCGTAGCGCTTAAAGTCGTTACCTTTAGGGTCTGATATAACTGGAATTCCACGCTTTTTTGCCTCACCTATAAGCGCTTGCAAAATTCGAAGAGATAAAAAGCCCTTGGCATAATCAGAAATAGCCACAAGGTCTACTGTTTGTAGAAGCTTGGGAATAGCCTTAATAACTTCATTTTCAACAGCACTTGAAATAGCTACAGCCTTCTCATGGTCTATGCGAACTATCTGTTGGCTCGAAGCTATAACGCGCGTTTTATAAGGAGTATGAAAATCTGGCTCTATAAATAGGCCTGAAGAGTCGGCCCCCTCTTTTTCAAGAGCATCAGTTATGGCCCTGCCAGCACTATCCTGTCCCACCCTACCAAGGCATATAACCTTCATGCCCATAGAAAGGAGGTTCAGCACGACGTTTCCAGAACCACCTGGGCGCTCTTCTTCGTGATCAACAAGCACTACAGGGACTGGGGCCTCTGGAGAGATGCGCTTTGCCTTGCCAAAGGTGTAGCGATCAAGCAGTAAATCTCCAGCTACAAGCACTGTCTTTGCTTGAAGGCTGTTGAAAACGTGAGCAAGTGTTACCATCGAGAGCTCGAAAGAAGGTAGTTTTTAATATAGTCTGAAATAGCCTCTTCAAAGGGCATACAAACACCCTTATCACCTAAAGCGCCTCTAGTTTTAGCCATATCAGCTTGTGTAAAGTACTGGTATTTGCCCTTTAGGTCGTTTGGCATTTCCATATAGGCGATTTTCTCGGGCTTATCTAGGGCTTTAAAGACCGCTTTTGCTAGGCGATTCCAAGAAATTGCTTCGCCTGTTCCCACATTAAAGAGCCCAAAAGCCGGTGTATCTAAAAAGGCGCAGGTCATCTTCGCTGCATCCTTCACATAGATAAAATCGCGCTTTTGTTCGCCGTTCGGGTATATTTCAGGTCGGTCAGATTCAAAAAGGCGTATCACGCCATTGGCCTGCACTTCAGGCACCATGCGCACTATTGCACTTGCCATTCGGCCTTTGTGATACTCGTTAGGGCCATAGACGTTAAAGTACTTTAAGCCAGTAATCTTATTTAAAACACCTTGACGTAGTGCCCAGAGGTCAAATAGCTGCTTTGAAAATCCATACATGTTTAAAGGAGAAAGCTTTTCAACCACGTCGTGATTATCAAAAAAGCCGAGTTCGCCATCGCCATACGTAGCAGCGGAAGAGGCATAAATAAAACGTATGCCATGCTTTAAGGCATATTCAGCTAGGCGTCTTGTGTAGCGGTAGTTATTTTCAAGGAGGTAGTTAGCGTCAAGCTCTACAGTGCTTGAGCAAGCTCCAAGGTGGATAAAGGCCTCTATTTCCTTTTCCCTTCCCTGCAGCCAATCAAAAAGCGTGCTTTTATGCAAAATGTCGTTTGTTGTTTTGCCAACGAGATTCTTCCACTTTTCAGTAGAGCCTAAGTTGTCGACAACAACGACATTTGAATAGCCTAAATCATTAAGATGTCGGACGACCGCGGAGCCAATAAACCCCGCGCCGCCCGTTACAACAACTGCTTTAGAATTAGGCCGTTTCATGGGATTCAGCGCCTTCTACAAGCACTTTAAGATGAACTACAGCTTCCACACCCTCTTTAAGGCGAAGTGTAAGCTCATGAACACCTGTTTGCTTAATAGGATGCTTGAGAGGTACTGCGCGCTTGTCAAGCTCAATGCCAGCTTGCATCTTGATAAGATGCACAACATCAAGGCTAGAAACGCTACCATACATGTGCCCTTCATGATCTACCTTCACTTCTACTGTGAATGTAGCATCTTTTAGGCGCTCAGCAATCTCTTCAGCGTGCTTTTTATCTTCAACGGCACGTAGTCTACGCTCTTCCCTAAGGCGCTTTTGGCGGCGAATAGCATTAGCATCCGCAACTAAAGCAAACTTCTTAGGAATGAGGTAGTTAAATGCATAACCTGGTTTTACGTTGACGATTTCGCCCTTGTGGCCGAGGTCATCAACATCTTCGAGTAGTAATAATTGTGTTGCCATATGTATACCTTTCCTTATTAACTTTCTGCTACGAACGGAAGCAATGCTACGTGGCGAGCACGCTTAATAGCTTTTGCTAAACGTCTTTGAAAGTACGCAGAAACGCCAGTAATACGTCGTGGCAAAATTTTGCCGCGCTCTGTGATAAACTTTGAAAGTGTGTCGATATCTTTGTAGTCGATATCTTTAAAGTCAGCAGCCTGAAATGGGCAGCGCTTCTTCTTACGCATTTTTGGGTCTGTAGGCTCAGCTGTCATTCTTCTTTTGGATGACATTCTGCCCTGTGGGCCACCATGCGTAGGATATGAATATTCTTCATGTTCATATGTGGGATTTGTCATATGATTTCCTCTTATTGTTCAGGAAGTTGTTTAAATTTAATTTCATCAAGCACCTTATCAGCACGCAATGTAACGAAGCGAATAAGGTTGTCATTCAGATGATACTCTTGCCAAAGGTCTGTAACATCTGTTGCCGGAAGGCGGAAGTACATAAGGTAGTAGTAACCCTCTTTTTGGCGCTCGATTTCATAGGCTAAACGGCGTCGGCCTTGATCGTGAATCTTCACAATCTCGCCACCGCGGTTGATGATGCCATTTTTGATTTTTTCGAAGGCGTGATTGCGTGTATCATCGCTAATATGCGCATTAAGCACGTACATACCTTCGTACAAATTTGCAGTTTTTAAGTCTTGTTGTTGCATACATTATCCTTCTCTATGCTTTTTGTGCGATTTACGTCATTTGCCACTTTTGCAAAGTCTTCGACTTGCAGCCTTTTCAGGTAGTGAGCAGCCTCCGCAATCACGTTAGAAAGCTTTTCGCTCTCTTCTTGGTTAAACTTTCCAAGCACATGGTCTACATTCGTGCCTTTTGGGCCCCTACCTATTCCTATACGCAGCCTTGCAAATTGCGAGGTGCCTAGGTGCTGTTCTAGGCTTTTTAGGCCATTATGGCCACCAGAGCCCCCAAAGGCTCTTAGGCGCATCTCCCCGAAGGGTAGATCCATGTCATCGACTACTACGAGCACCTTGCTCGGAGGAATCTGAAAGTAGCGCAGCAGCTTTTGGGCTGCACGCCCACTTTCATTCATATATGTTGCTGGCAATAACAGCTCGAGGCCGTTTGCCTTTACTCGCCACCCTTCAAAGCGCTCTTCCAGTTTGAAAGTAACACCGAAGTCGTGGGCGAGCTTCTTGAGGACTAAAAAGCCCATGTTATGGCGAGTCATCTCATATTCTTTACCGGGATTACCCAGTCCAATAACTGCCAACATGTTTCAATTACTTCTTAAGTACGCTCACGACGATTTCATTTGGCTTCTCAAGAGCTTTTACGCCTTTTGGAATCTGAAGATCAGATACGCGGCGGTACTGGTTGAGGCCAAGTTCTTTCACATCTATTTCAAAGTGTGAAGGGATATCCTTTGGAAGGCAACGCACTTTCAAGTGACGAATGAGCGAGCGTAAAAAGCCGCCAAGCTTAACGCCTGAGCAGTCTACCTGGTTCATAAGCTCGATAGGTACTTTTACGTCTATCATTGTGTCATTATGAAGCTCTTGAAAGTCTAAGTGCAGAACTTCATATGTCGTTGGCTTATACTGAATGTCTTTAATGAGCGCACGACGCGCTTTGCCTTTTGCATCTTTAACGCAAATACAGTCGTTGGCAAAAAGCCAGGCTGCAAGCTGCGCAAAATTGTTGCAAATTCTTCTTGGCCTACGCTTGCAGAATCTGCAGCTTTGCCTTTTGAGTAAATACACACAGGGATACGCTTAGCAAGACGTAGTCTATTTGCTTCACCCTTGTTTTTAGCTGATCTTTCTTCGATCTGGATCTCTTGGTCCATAAATCCTCCAACACAATTAATTAAATTTAGGCCAGTTAGTAACCGTTATATTTTGCCACACATACATCTTTGCATACCAACCGGGCACGGGCTCGGGCACGGG
>JAYRNE010000388.1:0-5392 GCA_041912355.1 Chlamydiales bacterium | reverse complement strand
CGTACCTTCATATTCTTTTCTCAATTAGAAGTTTAAAAGATAAACAGTATACAGGATTTGGTCGTTATACTCAATTAAAAGGACCAAAAGGACGAAAGGACCAAAACGACCAAAACGACATAAAGGACAAAGGACCTAAAGGACACCTATAACGGTTATTGTTGTCCCTTTGGTCCTTTATGTCCTTTTGGTCCTTTTGTCCTTTTGGTCCTTTCTACGCCGCAACAGCAGCCTTTCCAGCCTCCTGAGGCACCATTTCAGTCGGCTCGAGCTCGATTAGCCAGATAAAATCCTTCATTACATTCACTGCCTCTTGCAGCTGAAAGTCGATGCGGACTTGCGGCTCTGTATAGTCGCCGTCAAGGGACTTTACGTTTTCAAGAAAATTTTGAAAAAGCTTATTATTGCTTATGCGAATAGCTGAATTTCTTCGAAGCTGCTCTATTGAGCCCTTATATTTAGTAATAGGCTTTTGCATGTCAAATTGATACAGGCGACGAATGCGCTCGCGTTGAAAAAAGGGCACATCAGCTAAGGTATCTTCAAAATTAGGAGGTATTGAGTCATTTTCTAGGGGGTGTTTTGCATATTCTTCACCCACTTCCATAAACGATAACTCTCCTGGCACAACAATGTCAGACTGCACGCCAACAAGCTGAGGCGATTTGCCAGATACTGTGTAGTAACGCCCGCGCGTTACTTTATATTCACCGTGAGGATCAACTGCGCCATTACCTTGAGTTGTTAGGGTAAAGGTCTGAAAGCTGCCTTTACCATAGGTATGATCATCCCCTAAAACGAGGGCTCTACCATAGTCCTGAAGAGCTTGTGCCACAATTTCAGCAGCTGAAGCACTTAGGCGATCTACAAGCACAATAAGAGGTCCATCCCAAATTCTATTAGAATCGATATCGCGAATATTCTGCACATTGCCATTTTCATCTTTAATAGAAGATACAATGCCCTTCTTGATAAAAAGGCCCACAACCTCCACCGCCTGCGTAAGAAGGCCGCCGGCATTCATCCTTAAATCCAAAATAACGCCGCGAACCTTGTTATCTTTTTGAATGCTTTGAAAAGCTTTTGCAAGGTCTTGGCTTGATGAGCTTTCTAAATCTTGATAAAACGAGTGCATGGTTAAGCAGGCAATAACACCATCACCAAATGGCTCTACAGCAGACTGTACGCGTGCATCTTTAATAATCACTTCTCCGCGCTTTATTGTAATATGCTTTGTTTCTACATGCTTATCAGTACCTTCTCGAAGAACTGTAAGAAGAACGTCAGTACCATCTTGGCCACGAATACGTTCGACAACTTCTAAGCCATCAAGCCCAAGTACAGGCTCATTATCTATCGCGATAATTTTGTCCTTAAGCTTTAGCTCATGACCAACATCTGCCGGTCCACCTTCAATAATTTTAGTCACGGTAAAGCCATCCACATCATCGCGTAGCTGCACTCCTATGCCAGTAAGGCGCTGCTGCACATCTATTAAAAACTGAGTAGCTTCAGCGGGAGTAAAGTATACAGTATGAGCATCAAGTGATGAGGCCATTGCCTTTAAAAGGAAGGTACAAAAAAGCTGAGATTTAAGCTTTTTGTCTTTTGTAAGGATATCTTCTTCATACTTTAAGCGAATTTTCTGAAGCCGCTGCATGGCTAGGTTTTTAAACTCACTGTCCATCTTTTCAGCCGCTACCATCTGAAGAGCCCTCATGCGCATAAGGCGGTTATAAAGTTCTTCATCGGATTTACACCAAGAAAGGTCTTTAAACTCCTTGGCATGCACATCACGAGGCAGATTTTCTTTTTTCAGTCGTTCTTCAAATCGATTTCGTCGGTCAATACAAGGCTGCATAAGATTGAATATATCTTCGTACGCTGGAAATTTGCTGTATTCAAAATCCCTTGTAACCTGTTCTAAAAGCTGATCAGAGGGATGAAGCCACTTATCGATCTCCCCTTCCAAAAAGTAGGTTTTATATGGATCTAAAAGGTTGATAAAGTTGTCTAAGGAGCGCCTTGCAAGAAGCGGCGACATCGATTTATACACGGCATGGGCGCGCATAATCTCCTGCATTTTATAGGTAACATCATACTGGTTTATCTCAGCAGGTTTTGCTTCCATCGTGGTTTGAAATAGTAAAGTAACACAAAAAAGTGCAAACGCGTATAATATTCCCATTATCTTCGAGCTCCGTAAAGATGTCATCTTAGCAGCAAGATGTCCTAATGCCAATAGGAAAAAAGAGGGATTTTCCTCTAAAATGGTGAAAAAAATGCAAAAAATAGCAGAAAATGCTTGAAGAAAATAATTTTACGTGTATAATAAATGGTTCAAAACAAGTGCAAATTGGCAAAAATGGCCTTTTTGCATTGGCTCGGGAATGTATCCTTGAGCCAATTTTAGATGCTTAAACTTTAGGAAAATAAAAATAAGAAGGGGAAAACCATGAAAGAAAACCAAACTGAAGTTGTTGTTCACGACAACAAAAAAGTGGTGTCGATTACCGAAGCAGCGAAGCTGAACAACGTAACACGCCAAGCGATTTATGTAGCCATTAAGCTAAACAAACTAAAAGCTACGAAAGAAACAAGCCGTTGGATGATCCACGTTGAAGATCTTAACGAATATCGCAAGCAAAAGTATTCCCGTACAAAGTCTACCTACCAAGGTGAATTGCTCTTTGACAACGCTAAAGGCTACTATTCAGTAAACCAAGTTGCAAAGATGCTTAACGTTCCTGCGCAAAAGATCTATTACGCAACTCGCGCTGGCTACCTCAAAGCGATCCGCAAAGGCGCTGCATGGGTTGTTCGCATTGAAGATGTTAAGGCATACCAAGAATCATACTTGGCTTCAAAGGCAAACAAGAAGCAGCAACAAGCAAGCTAAGCGAGCTAAACTTATAACGTAATGGACGGCAAGGTTACGACCAATGGTCGTATACTTTGCAGTTCATAGCGTTAAAGTGACGACAGTTTCTAAGTGGCACGTCTCAGCAAACATGTCATAGACGTGTGCCCTTTTAATAGTATAGCCCGCCTCACAAATCATCTTTAAGTCTCGAGCCAAAGTTGCCGGCATACAAGAGATATAGACAAGCTCTTTAGGTCTATTTTTAGCAATTATCTGAATTACTTTTTCTGAAAGCCCAGTTCGCGGCGGATTTACAATCCAGTTTTCATACTCTTTCAATGCAAGCTTTTCAATCTTTTCACATGGCATAGCATAAAAGGTAGCGCTTGTTATGCTGTTTGCTTTAGCACTTTGTTTTGCAAGCTTTATCGCTTCGGCATCAAGTTCAACACCAACCACCTTTTTGCCTTCTTTTGCTGCAAGAAGTGACAACACCCCAACGCCACAATAAAGATCCAAAACAGGCCCTGAACTCAATGCTCCTAATACGTCCTTATAAATCTGAAGGGCCATTTCGGGATTATTCTGAATAAAAACCGTTGGCGAAAAAAAGATCTGAAGCCCCTCAATTTGGCGCTCGAATATGTCTTGATTTAGGCAAATTTTGTTATCAACCACAATGGCTCTTGCTTCTTGCTCATTTCGCATAACAATGCTCTTTGTGGTCTCTTTTGTTGCAAGACTTCGGACATCATCAAAGCTCTTCTCAGAAAAGATCAGGCAGCGCTCAATTGGTAAAATAGTAGCATTATCGCGCGCATAAAAGCCGCACTCAGGCCCATGAAGGGTTACTTTTTGCCTATATGCCCACTCTTTTTTAGCAGGAGTAACGTCTACTGGAAAATCTAGCTTACTTTTAAAAGCCCTTTCTAATGCATCTACAAGCCACTCTTTTTTAATTGACACTTGAGCATCATAAGCAATATGCTGCAATTGGCAACCTCCGCACGTGCCAAAGTAGGGACATGGCGGAATCACGCGATTGGGGCTTGCCTCAATAACCTCTTGCAAAGCTGCCTCAAAGTAAGACTTTTTCTTAGCAGTAATTTCTACTTCAACGACTTCACCGGGCACCACATCAGCCACAAAAATCACCCACCCCTCGTGCCGTATAAGCCCCTTGCCACCAAAGACAAGCTTCTCAACACGGGCCCTTAGGCGCTCTCCTATCTGAAACATAGATTACCTCTCTTTACGTATAGCATATCAAAAACGTAGAAAGTCAAGTTACCTTAAAAAGAGAAAAGTTATAAAGTTACCCTTCCAGGAAAAAGAAAGCGACGATATTATCTGGGGCCTTTTTTTTACAAATGGGAAAACGATTCATGATGCCATGTGAATTTATCGCTAAATTACAACTTACAAATCCAACAATCCTTACATTTGGTACTGTCACGGTTTATAACTGCTCTGGACGCAAAGTGTCGATTGTAAGTAATACTATTGCTATAGACAACAAGGTTGTGCAGATGTCTGTTACAAACCCAGCTTGTAGTGGTAGATATATGAAGATTGATTGGCCCGCCTATGTTTGTGAAGTAGAAGTAATAGCCGTGCAGGCCATTAAAGATAAGATCGCGATAACCTGGGAAAGGGCCATAAAAAATGGCAAAAGCCTTTCACAAGTGTTGCTAGAATTTGATAGCAAAGACGAAAGTTGGCAGCTACCTCTATAGTGTCAATGTAAGTGCTTTTCTTTTAATCCCGAGAGACGAAATCTAGTCGCCTTATCTCTACTAAAAGATTAAGCTGATCTATCCGCTTTAAAGCCTCTTGCACAGTGATGCGATCGGCAGGGTCTGGCTCTATCATATCTATAAGAATTTGCATGAGGGCGGATTTTGGGGTGCAGGATTCGTAGCGCTCTATAGCATTTTCAATTACGGCGTGCCATCGATCAGGCGATGCATTGAAGTTTTTGCGATCAGGAATTTGGGTAAAACCGAGAAGTTCAAGAACCATAACACCAAGTGAAAAGGCATCTACTTTGACATCCCCACCCCCATTCATAATAATCTCAGGGGCCATGTAACCAGGCGTGCCAGCTTGAGTATCGAATGTATTATCTTTAAGCCTACAGGCAAGGCCAAAATCTGAAACTTTTATCCGCCCAGCATGAATAAGAATGTTTTCGGGCTTTATATCTCGGTGAACCCAATTTTTTGCATGAATTAAAGCAATTCCATCAAATAATTGCTGAATGTAGTTTGCAAGTTCAATCTCCTGAAAACCTTCATTTTCCATTCTAGTAGCAAGAGTGCCGCCCTCGGCATAGGGCATCATAAGACGCACTTCATTTCCATAAGTTACTCTGCGGCTTGTCATAATAAATGGGTTATCTGCAAACTCGCGAGAAAAATCGACCTCACGTTCAATATCCTCAAGAGAGGTCTTTGCAACTGCAACAAAAGTACTTTTTGATGACATCCCTTTTACTAGTTCCTTAAAAGCCCCTTTAGCTATTTTTGT
>JAYRNE010000387.1:0-7081 GCA_041912355.1 Chlamydiales bacterium | reverse complement strand
GTCCCATCATTCACAATTTTTTAATCTAAATTAAATCTTTTATTTGAGTTGACAAAAACTAAATATTACGTAATAATTTTACTTTAATTATATTTAGGAGTGTTTTATGTCATCTCAGCAAGTAAACGATTTCTCTAAATCTTTAGCAAGTATTCAGGCTTTATGGCCGCAGGTTGAGCAGCAAGTAACTAAAGCTGAGGCTGAAAAAAATCATCTTCAGACACGAGTTAACACCCTTATGGAAGAACTTTCCGCTGTTTCAGCGACTAATCAAAAACTTTCTGAGCATACTGCTGCTCTTGAGCGCGAGGTGCAGCAATTAAAAGCCAATGGGGCACATAATGCTCAGCTTGAAGGCAGGGTGAAGGAATTAGAAGCAAAGGTGCAAGCACAAGCTAGTGAACTTTTACAATTCGAAGCTGCTAGAAATACGGTTCTCTCCTTGTTTAGCAAGGCTGCGGTCTTAGCTCCAGCAGCTAAAGAGCCGGAAGTACAGCCCGTTGTTGAAGGCGAATTTGAAGAGGGTGAGGTTAATGAAGGTGAAAAGACACCCGAGGTGCAGCGACCACAAGCTAACCCAGATCGAGTAAAGCTTGATGAAGTAGTTGTAGCGCTTACAAAAGATCCTAAAAATGTAGCCCTTCTTATTAAGCGTGGCACCTTGGAGTATAAGCTTGGCGATTATAAAGCAGCAAATACGAGTTTCACAGCCGTTGAAAAATTGGGTAATACTACAAGTGCCTTCATGCAGCTTCACGCACAAACGTACTCAAAGCTCGGTAAGCATGACGTAGCTGAAGCGACCATTAAAAAGGCTATTGACCGTGAGCCAAAGAACGGCTTACTCTACCATACCCAATCTGAAATCTATAGTGCCTCTGGTAAAAAAGAACAGGCAAGAGAAAGTGCAGAAAAGGCACAATCCTTAGGCGTACAAAGTAAGAAATAAGGGGCTTCTTATGCAGAGAGTTGGCGATTCATTTGGTGAGCCTCCTATTTATGATGATGGTGAAGTCGTTGTGCTTTCTCGCGGGCAAGCTGCACGCTCAATGCCAGTACAGGTAAGTGATGATAACGAGGTAGAGGTAATAAGTCCCCCTACAAATACTAATCAAGAAGAGTCTAAGATCAATCTTGACCTTGTTAGAGACTTTACTGCTGAGTTTGTTACAAGAATCTCAAAGCTCAAACACTACCAGATATTTAAAGCGCGCAATAGCCGCATACATGGCGCGCTTCATGTAAAGACAAGTCTAGGCTACGATGCTGGTAGGTTTTCTACAGATATTTGGGAGATTTTTAAGGGCAAAAGTCACGAATCGCGTGAAACAGAAGAGCGCCGTATTGCAGTAGGTATAGCTATCCGAAAGCTTGGTCTTAGCGGATATGAATCCCTTTTTACAGCAAGAGAAGCAACGCAAGATTTTGGCGAAGTTTTAGAAAAGAACCTTCAGTTTGTTACTGATATCCTTCCCGCCTTTTATGCTGATGCTGAAGCCTGGCAGTGGGTCTGTAGGATGCAAACAGCCCAAGATCTAGAGATCCCTGTATCAGACGTTCCAGAATGCTTTGTGACGCCGGAATGGGAGATGGACACTCAGGATGAGCTCTTTCTACCCTATCCCTTTGAAAAACTAGCGTATACGGGTAATGTAGATGAGTTTTTATCATCCGATAACTCCTTTACAAAGCTCTTTGGAGTCTATCTTAAGCTAAAGGCTAGTATATACCACGTTTCGAATCTTGATATATATGAAATACTTATAAATCAATCCCCGCTTCGCCGTGTAAAGCTATTTGATGCACTCGATCTAAAAGCCACGATTCCAGACGTCATTGTAAAGGTTCTTATCGACCAAGATCGTTTGCTGATAGCGCAGGAAAAGAAAGATCGGCCACCAAGGGTTCGTAATGATGTAGAGTTTGACTCTCGCTCTATTTCTTTTTCATCAGGCGCTCATCTCGAACGTATTTTTACCGTTAATAAGGCTCTTCTTGAAACTATCAGAAAGGATATTATCTTTGAACATCCGATACTTTCTGCCAAGATACAAGAAAGCTACGACACCATGGGGTGTGTCTTCTTTAACGCTGAAGAGCAAAAAGAGCTTTTAGACTATCTATCTAAGCTAGAGCATGAGCTAAGTCGCGATCAATTTGAAGATACCCTTTTTGCCTTTATAGATGGCCACCACATCACCTTTGCAGAAGAGGCAAGAAGTGTCTGGCATGTAGATAACCGCCTCCATTTTGTTTTATACTATGCCAGTTGCGTGCCGCTACTAGAACGTGGAAAGCGAATTCCTTCAGAGATTTACAAGGAAATACGCCCCGCACAAAAACTGCGTAAGGTAGATCCCTTTACTACAAATATATCTAGTGATAGCTGCATCCGGGTGCTTCGTAAAGCCCAAAAGCTTTTAGTAAAAAAGCACCTCATTGAGCTTGATAGTATAACGATGGCGTCTAAAAGAGGGAATCCTTGGCAGCCTTCAGCAGAACTTCAAGCTACTATAGAAGCACTCCCAGTTGATGAGCCTATAAAGGGCTTTCTAGTCGATCTTTTCGACGATAATCTTAGAAGTTCTGTAATGGGCACATTCTCTCTAGGCCATTATATTAGGGCTCGCCTTGGCATGCGCCTTGCTCTTCCAGTAGCTGCGATTCCTAAACAGACTACATCCATTGCTTCTTTTCTCTGGCAGATTATTGAAAGAACTGATGATTCAAAGGCTATTCTAGGCCCGGAAGATCAAACAGCCCTCAGAAATAAAATTGAAGCTAGTGCATGTTTTAACAAACAAGCAGAAGAGAGATTCTCTTCAAAAGGCTTTTGGGCTGTTACTATGACGCCTGAGCTCCATCAATCTTTAGTAAGTTCTATCCGCATTGCACGAGAACATCAGATTCCTGACGAAATTATTAAGGGCGCTGTTCTTGATCTTTTTCACTACTATAACGTGGAAAATAACCCTGAGGATAAGGTGTTAGATGAAGTTAACACCTGGCTTAAAGAGATTCCTCAAGTAGGTTGCCCCGAGTTTCTGTTAAGCACAAGGCTTCAAGAGGGTGAGTTAAAAGCTCTTTGTAAACCTATGGCAGCATGGAAAGCAGAAGAGATTCAGCGGGTAGACTGCACGGCAAGTAGCCAAATCACCGAAATAGTTCCCTGCCTTTTTATTCAAAGTGCGAGTAATGATAAGCGCCTTATATTTCCGTGGTGCGCCCTTATGAGTGAACGTGGGCTAGAAGCGATAGTAAAGGAGTCCTATAGCATGAGTGAGGATCTCTTTACATCTACGCTTTTAAAAGAGGCTCTTGGGGAAGATACTGACCTAAAGCTTTGTAAAGAAAAGGGACTTGCAGTTGATCCAGCAGAGCTTTATAGCCTTATGCGAGCTGTTGCCAATAGTCTTAAAAATGGCAAAAAGGTCTGCCTCTTAGCACAGTTTTTGCAGGTTCAGCCTTCTCGTGGCTCTGGGGGCAGTGCTTCTGGAGGAGGAGAAAGCACTAAAAAGTTTGATTGGAAAAAGAAAGATGAGATCATACGTCACCCTGGCCTACTTGAGTGTAATGATGAAGTTAAAGAGAGAAAAAAGTCTGCAAAACTAGCGGCACGATCAGAAAAAAGGGTCGCCTCTTACGATAAGCTTCCAGAAAAAGCTTCAGAGCTTCCTGATTGGACGCATGAGCTTTATGATGATGGCAGCCATTTCTATTTTGCGGCAAATCAGCTTATACAGCACTTTGCCCAAGAATCCCTAACTCAGATGGATGTACAAGATCTTTTAGATGTTGAGACGCGAAAGGTGCTACCTCCAATAAGGCGTTTTGATCATTTAGAGCTTGTGCCAGATTCTACTGTTCCTTATCGCCTTTCGCTTCGTGACTATCAGAAGCGCTCGATCCGCCGATGCATGCTCTGGGAAGAGCATGGGGTAAATGGAATACTATGCCTAGATACAGGCCTTGGCAAAACACGTATAGGCTGTGAGCTTTTACTTCGTAAGCACATTCAGTATCAAGACAGGGCCTCTTTAGTCATTGCCCCTAATGCTGTAAAGGCTGAGTGGAAGAGGGAGTTTGATTCTACTGTTGAGGGGTATGAAGATACTGTCAAAATCCTAAATACCCCACAAGAGCTTAAAAAAGCACTTTCTGATAACGAGACTGGTGTTCTTATATGTGGTGATTCGCAGGTCCTTGCCCTTTTGAAAGATGAAGAGTCTAAAAGGCTCATTACCGCATTCAGGCCTTCGATGGTTGTCCTTGATGAAGCTCATCAGCTCTTAACCCTTCATGATGGCGGTAAACAGGAGGCGTTTAAAAAGCTTCTTGAATCTTGGGCTGATAACAAAAATGCGCCTATTGTGGCACTTACCGCTACGCCAATAGTTAATGATATGACTGATGTGATGGAGCTTCTTAGCCTGATAAACCCTGAGGTGGTAGCTGCGAGCTCTATGCACCGCTTTCAGATTGCTATGGACCTTCTAAAGCGTAACCTCCAGAGTTCTAGAAAGACCCATGATGAGCTTGCAAATAAAGTAGCACTCGATCTTAAGCTTGCAAGCGACCAGGCGATAAAAAATGCTCTATTTAACTTGGTCTGTATCAGAGAAATGGTGATACTGCCGCTTTTAGAGAAGGTGTCGCGTGATGATGATGAGATACAGGCGATGCCGCAAGATGAAATGCCTGTCGTAAGAGATGTTAAAAAGAGCCTTAACCCACAAGGAAGGGAACGTGAGGTTATAGATAAGATCGTAGCCACTTATAAGGGCCAGTTTTTTGAAAAGACGCACAAGCTAGATAGAGCGCTTATTCACCCAGAGCTTTCTACTCTTGAGGTTGATGATGTGATTAAGAAGTTTACTGAGCTTGAAGAAGGGGAGAGGCTTGAATACATCAGTCAATCTTCGATGCTTAAGGCAGTTTTTGTAAGTAGAGAAAGTGAGCTTACCATGGCACTAGAGCGTAATCAAAAGGCCGTGCTCTTTGTAAAGCTTCAGGACACAGCAGAATTTTTGCGCCATATCGTGAAGGCTCGCTATAATCTAGATGACGACTCCATCTTTGTGCACCATTCTGGCATCAAAAACAGAAAAGCTGTCATAGAACAGTTTAAAGCGATAAGTGGAAAAGGGGCTGTTTTGATACTGCTACCTAAGTCTGGAGGTACAGGCCTTAACTTTACTGATGTTGGCACTAATATCATGATGACAACAGAGTGGACCTATGAAAAGGACAAGCAGGCAAGGGGGAGGATCATTCGAGGAGTCGGTGAAAAGGTGATTGTGAGCATGCGTCACGAACTTCCTCAACGAAAGCACCTTCTTAATATTGTAAGAAAGAAAAAGCACCTAGATCGCCTTATTCTCGCATCTAAAAATAGCTCATGTAAAGATGCGGTAGTTAGCCTGCTGAAGACGTGTGAAGCTATGGTTTCGGCTGAAGAGAAAAATGTCCTTGTGACAGATGGCTGGAGTGCATTTTTTAGGCGTGAAACTCAGGCAATCGGAGATCGTTTTCAACAAAACCTTGTAGAGCTTGAGTGCGAATATCTTGAAAAGCGTGCCCAAGCCTTTATGCCAAAAGCCCCTCAGTGCGCAAAAGACCTTTTGGGCTATGTAGTTTCAAGCGAGGAAAAGACTCTTCAGTGCTACACCCTAGTTCCTATGCCCACGAATGGTGAACGAAAGCCTTTTGTTCGAGCACTCCAAATAGCGCTCTTACAAGACATTACGGGCAATAAAAGTAGCCTAAGTGCTCTTGTTACAAAGATGCATCAAGAAAAAGAGCTTTCTATAGATGACATAGCTCGTCTTGTTCGGACAACTGTCCCGGTGCTGACTACGGCTAATGATGCTGAACTTTGCCTCCAAGAAGCTGAAAAGCAGCGGCTTTCTGTTATAACGTACGAATTTTCTAAGGGCATCTGGGGCAGCCACTTAATGGCTATAGACTCTCGTGGTGCTGGGCTGCCTATACGCTTTCTTAAAGGTGCAGACACCATCTATCTCATGGTAGAAAACCCCCACGAAAATAGGCCCTTTCATTTTGCCTAAGGTTTGGAAAGGCCACATAAGTTCCGTTATTTTTTATAAGGCTGCCATTCGTTATATTGTTTTGTAAGCCTTCTTTTGTTATAGTTTTTGCGATTTTTCTGGGAAATGTATGAATATAAATGAAGTTACGGTTACAACTGCAATTAATGCCGTTAATGCATTACCCTGTCATAAGATGAATGCCACGCAGGTAAAAGAGGCGGTAAGCCATGGCGTGTGGCTTCTTGATCACGAAACTAAAGAAAGTTGTGTCTATTTGCCAAAAACACAAACTGGCCTATGTTGCGGCTTACTTGTAGATTATACGAATAAAACAACAACCCTCTTTTTAGAAAAGCTCGCTAAAGACTATGAAAGTCGCTCTGCTGCCGTTCAAAGCTGTACTGGTATCGTACTAAAAGTAAGTCAGGTAATAACTGTTCTTACGGGCCCTTGCTTTATAGATAAAAAGGGCGATTGTTTTGCCTATGAGCAAAAATATGGCCATGTTCATTCATCGGCTACTAGAGGTGGTAGAAGGTACTACGCAGTGGGTCCATGTAGAGCATCCCTTGTTGATTCAAAAGATGAAAAATTTTTAGCCACAAGTATAGAGATAGCGATGCTCATAAAACGGCTACATGATGATGGTATTATCCATGGGTATATTGCCCCTGAAAGTTTTTACCGGCTAGAGAATGGAAATCTAGCACTAACAAATTTCTTTAATTCGCGTGCATTAAAGGGAATAACTCAGGTGTCAAAAGCTTATGACGCTAGTCGACTTGCTGCCTATATCCTGCCGGAAGCACAAGAGGTAAAGAAGGGTTCTTATTCATCAAAAGATATACTGTTAGCAAGCGACACCTATGGCTTTGCATGCACGCTTTTTAGGGTGGCATTTGGGCAAGATCTGAGATCTAAATCACTTGATGGTCACAAAGCTGTTTCTTCAGTTTTTAAGAAAAGATATGATGCACAAGTTGAAGGTGTTTACCGCGCCTTTTTTGGTTTATTTGCCGCTCTATTTCATT
>JAYRNE010000386.1:0-3833 GCA_041912355.1 Chlamydiales bacterium | reverse complement strand
GTCTCCAATTAAGCAAGAAGTGTGTAAAGAAAAAGATTAAGATCAAGATTAGGATATTGCTTTTAAATAGCGGTTTGTTTAGAATGACACCACTCTCAGGAAGAAATACATGAATAAAGACCTTGTTGCAGTTTTTGAATATCTCGAACGTGAAAAGGGAATTTCACGCGATGTTGTTATTGGCGCTATCGAAGAATCGCTTATGATGGCCGCCAGAAAGAGCATTCACGGCGCAACCAATGTTACCGTACAGATTCACCAAAAAACGGGAAATATCGAAGTTTTTTGCGACAAGACTATTGTTGAAAAAGTAAAAAATCCTGTTCAGGAAGTGGCCTACAAAGACTACGTACTTCTCGATCCAAACTGCGAGATGGGCCAAGTTGTCACAATGTCCGTTACGCCAAAGGATTTTGGCAGAATCGCAGCGCAAAAAGCTCGCCAAATTATTTCACAAAAGCTCCGTGGCGCAGAGCGAGATGTTATATACGAAGAATATCGCCACCGCATTAACCAGCTTATTTCCGGTACCGTAAAGCGCGTAGCTGGTGGCCAGACTGTTATTGTTGATCTTGGTAAGGTTGAAGGCGTTCTTCCAAAGCGTAACTACCCACCTACAGAAAACTACTCAGTTGGCGATAAGGTGCTTGCCCTTTTACAGGAAGTTAGAGATACAGACTCAGGTGGAGCCGAAGTTGTTCTTTCACGAAGCCACCCAGACTTTGTAAAGCTCCTTTTACACCAAGAAGTACCCGAGCTTGCCGATGGCACTATCAGCATCGAAAAAATCGTTCGCGAGCCAGGTTATCGCACAAAGCTTATTGTTCGCTCTAGCGATATGAAAATTGACCCCGTAGGTGCTTGCATAGGCATGCGTGGTGTTCGTGTAAAAAATATCGTTCGTGAGCTAAATAACGAAAAGATTGATGTTATCCCATATGCACAAGATAAGCTGCAGCTTTTGCAGCAGGCCCTTTCGCCTGTACAGATTCGCAAAATTCGCGTAAATGATGATGAGTCTGAGGTCTTTATTGTTGTAGAAGATGAAGACTTTGGCGCAGCCATTGGTAAAAAAGGCCTTAATGTACGTTTAATTGGTGACTTGCTAGATATCCATCTGGAAATCCAGAAGATGAGTGACTTCCACCGCATCGATGCTCTTGAAAGAGCTGCCCTTGCGCTAGCAGAAGACCCAACACTTGATGAGCCACTTTCAAACGTGGATGGCATTAGCGCACTTGTTGTCGATCAGCTTGTTGCTGAAGGCTACACAACTCCAAGGAAAGTTTTGGAAACTTCGCTTGAGAAGCTTGCCGAAATCCCTGGCATCAGCCTAGAAATGGCAGATAAAATTTTGGAACAAATCCGTAAAAATAGGGCGTAATAACTCTCTTGGCTAAAAATCTAAAGCTACACATTAAAAACGTCCAGATTGCTGGGGCGATAAACTTAAATAGTTTGAAGGCAAAGCTTTCTAAAAAGAAAGAGGGTGAAGAGGCTGTCGAAGAGGCTGCCCCTATCCCTAAAATAGAAGCTCCCCTTCCTGAACCCGAAAAGAAAAAGCAGGCACCAAAAGCAAAAGTCGAAGTGGCTGAAGCTCCAAAAGAACCTGCAAAAGTTGAGGCCGTTTTACCACCTGCCCCACCACCTGTCGAGCACAAGGAAGTCAAACCAGAACCTAAGCCCGAGCCTAAACCTTTGCCTAAAAAAGAGGTAAAGCCAGAAGAGAAACTTGGACCCGTCTTTCGTGAAGCTCCTGTTAATCCGCCAAGACCAAAAGAAGTTAAGCAGCCTCCAAAAGAGGTAAAAGCTCCTCTTCCAGAAGCTCGACAAAAGCCTTCGCCTACTGGCCCTCAAGAGCCACGTAAGCCTTATCAGCCGCCAGCATCTCGTCCCGTAGGACAGTGGAGGAGTGTATCTCCACAGGCCTATACGCCACCACCAAGACCATCAGGCCCACCACAGCCACGTCTTGGTCCTGTAGACAGACAAGTACCTTCCGTTCCACGAGAAACTGGTCCGCGACAAGAAGGCGGCCCACGCTATCAAGGTCATCAGGGACCTCGTCGTGAGGGTGGAGCTCCTCCTCGTTTTGGTGATCGTCCTCCAAGAGGCCCATCACAACGTCCAGGACCACCATTTGCAAGACCAGGCCAGCGTCCTCAGGCAATTCCTCAGCCAAAGCCTGATACTCGCGACACGCATGAGAAAAAAGAGATTTCCAATAAAGAGATTGAAGAAAGCCTCTTTCGCCGTAAGACAAAAGCTAAAGAGCCAACAGCTAAGCCTCTACGTAAGATAGATACTAAAGAATTTGAGGTTCGTATCCGAGCTCGCCTACGCGGCGATGAAGAGGAGGAGGGCTGGAGAAAGCGCCGTCCTACTAAGCATGCCCGCATGCAGGAAGAGCAAGAAGTAGTAAGACCTACAAAGATCTCTGTTCGAATTCCAGTCTCTGTAAAAGACTTAGCAAGTGAAATGAAGCTCAAAGCTTCACAGCTTATCTCAAAGCTCTTTTTACAGGGCGTTGTGGTAACGTTAAACGACATGCTAGAAGATGAAACAACAATACAGCTTCTTGGTCAGGAATTTGGCTGCGATATCTCTATCGATACAAAAGAAGAAGAGCGTATACGCATTACCGATAAGTCGCTAAAAGAAGAAATTAGTGCTTCAAATGCTGATGAGCTTGTCATCCGTCCGCCTGTTGTTACCTTTATGGGCCACGTTGACCATGGTAAAACAAGCCTTATTGACGCAATTCGTAGCAGCAATACAGCCCAGCATGAAGTTGGCGCTATCACCCAGCATATTGGTGCCTTTAAAGTATCAACAGCGCAAGGTGACATTGCCATACTTGACACGCCAGGTCACGAAGCCTTTTCGCACATGCGTGAGCGTGGTGCTGAAGTTACTGACATTGTCGTGCTTGTCGTGGCAGGTGATGAGGGCTTTAAGATGCAAACAGAAGAGGCTCTTGCCCAAGCAAAAGCTTCTAAGGCAACTATTGTTGTGGCACTAAACAAGTGCGATAAGCCTGCATTTAATGCTGACAATGTATACAGACAGCTTGCTGAACGTGAGCTCTTGCCAGAGGCATGGGGTGGTCAGACAATCACAGTAAACACCTCTGCAGTAACTCGTGAAGGTATTCCTGAACTTCTTGAGATGCTTGCCTTGCAGGCTGAAGTGTTGGAGCTTAGGGCAAATCCTGAATTTAGAGCTCGCGGTACTGTAATTGAGTCAGAAGTTGAAAAGGGTATGGGCCCAGTAGCCACAGTGCTTGTTCAAAATGGTACGCTTCGCGTAGGTGATAGCCTTGTATTTGGCTTTAATTGGGCTAAAGTTAAAACGATGAAAGATGAACATGGCAAGGACCTCCAAGAGGCTGGGCCTTCTACGCCAGTTCGCATTAACGGCCTTTCAGGTCTTCCAGAGTCTGGTGAAGAGTTTATTGTAGTGAAGAACGAGCGCGATGCTCGCGATATTTCTCAAGCACGCCAAGAAGGAAAGCGCACAACAAGCTTCCATGCAAAGCGCCGCTCAAGCCTAGAATCTATGATGGAACAGGCTCAAGAGGGTGCTCCTAAGAAGGTGCTTAACCTTATTTTAAGAGCGGATGTACAGGGCTCAGCTGAAGCGTTGAAGAATGCTATTGCGAAGATAGACTCTAAGAAGGTAGAGGCTAATGTCTTATCATCTGGTGTTGGCAAGATTACAGAATCTGATGTCAGCCTTGCTTTAGCTTCGAAGGCTGTAATTATCGGTTTTCATACACCGATGGAATCTCATGTGGAATCGATAGTAAAAGAGCAGGGTATACAGGTACGTCT
>JAYRNE010000385.1:0-2684 GCA_041912355.1 Chlamydiales bacterium | reverse complement strand
GGCGATTGCATCTTTCTGTGTCTTACTTTCTTTTTCGAAGAAATCGTGCTTTGTCCGAAGTGTCGTTATGCTCTTGTAGCAATTCATAACTTGTTTCCATAGAGAGTAGTGCTCATTTTGTCTACTTGCGCTTAACGTAATATCGATACCATATTCTGGTTGTTGTTCACACCGTAGTAAAAATGTATAAAGTTGTTCTTCCATATAGCCTAGGCTAAACTGTTTTTCCCAAATGGCTCTTGTGTCAGTATCTGAAACATAGCTTCTGAAGAAGTCTTGAAGGCGCTGCTTTTCTTGTTGCTGTAGCTCTAAAAAGGAGTTGCTATTGAAGCGATGGGTGAGGAGCCATCTCGCGATTAGTAGCTGCAAAAAGCCTTTGGGAGCAAGCTCATGTTGTGGATTCGAAATAAAGCCTAATATTTTTGTATGGGCTTCTACATTATCAATAGAAGTGGGATTAAAAAGTATCTCGCGCAGATTGTGATAGAGCTCCTTTGAAACTTCATCACCAAGTTCTCTTTCTATATCAAGAGAAGCTTCATGTTCATGATAAAACTTTTTGAGCTGCGTTTCTAGCCAGGTTGCAAGATGGTTAGATCTAGGGGTCTTTTGTAGGAGTGCGAGGAGCTCTTGAGCTTCTGCATAGTCTAGCTGGAGCTCTTCTTTAGTATCATGTTTTGTGGTAAGGTTTGTTATAGCCTCTTTAAGGAATTGGAGATCGTGGTTGTGGTGAACAATACTTTGTTCATAGACCATTTCTAGATTGCGAAATTCAGAACTTGTATTACAGACTTGCTGAAACCACCCTGCATAGAGGGGGTCACCTTTTGCAATATAAAAGGCAAGGTCAAATTCTGCGTTAGGAGTGTGTGGAAAGTGTACAGCACGGATAAGGCCCTTTATGAGGTAGCTTTTTAAGGCCTCATTCGGGTTGCCATTTGTTAGAAGAAATTGGAGCATGGTGGCCTCATCTTCTGATGGGGCAGTAGACTTTTCGTGCGTTGTGACAAGGCACTCTTCTAGTAGGGTGTACACACGAGCGCGGGGCGTAGCTTCATGCTTTTTGGGTATTTTAAGAGCACGTACATTCTCGATAACTTCTATAAGCGATTTTACCGTGCCATTAGGAGAGGCAAGGTAAGAGGTAAGCTTATGAAGGGCTGCAAGTGGTAGGCGATACGTTGCTACAAGAGTCTCTTCCAAAAGGCTTAGCTGCTCACGAATTCCTGCAAGCTCGCTTAAGAGGTAAGCGATGCTACACCAGGTTGCATGGCATTTTGTTGTAAAGGGCTTTTCTTGTAACTTCTGAAATTCAGTCTGAATGAGCCACTCTAAATCAAGAGAGAGGCTTTTGAAGTTATGTAATTCTGTAGATGCATTAGGTGCCGATTGAGAGATATGTTCTTTAGTCAGTGCTTTTACTGCTAAAGAAAGTTGAAGTAGGGCTTTTGCTATATTCTGAAGCTTTTCTTGTTCGATTTTACGTAGGGGGTGGTCGGCTGAAAGGGTACATCCAATAGCGCTTTTTACATAGGATAACGCGCGCTTTTCGCTGTCGGGGCCTGGAGTAGAGGGGGTTGGTGGAAGGGTTGCGAGTCTTTCTTGAAGACGCTGTTCTAGCCGCTCTAAGGAGGCTTTCAACGTGGTGTCATCATGTGTAAGGCCTTGATAAACCTGATTTTTTGCGTACTGAAGAAAAAGAAGAAGCTCTTTGAAAAGTAGAGTGGCTGTATTGACAATGGTTTTGTCTTTTCCCTGTAAAGAGAAGCCAATAGCATCAAAATCTGTTACAGCCTCTCGAAAAAGGGCAATAAGCCCTGAGACCTTATCTTCGGAAGTTTTTTTGGTAGAAAGGGCGCTAATGGCCTCAACCTTAGCTTTATATACTGTTAGGGCCTTTGCTATATGTGTGCTTGTTACAAGTCTATGAAGCGTATGGGCTTTTTCTTCTATACTAGTAGATACGATATCCTGATAGACGATTGCGGATACAGCTTTTGCCATCTTGTTAAGGTCTTGCATGGCGGGTATGGAATTGTAAAGAGTCTCTTGCTTAGACCTAGCTTTCGTAAGAGCTGTGAGAGCTGCCTCCACCTCTTGTGAGGTCTCTTTAGGCACAACTTGGCGAGTTGTAAGTAGTCGCCCCTTTTGTAAAAGCTGCTCTTCTGCTTTTTCAATAATAGAAAGTGCTCCATTAAGTTGCGTAAGTAGATCATCATCCCTGATCAACGGTGCACTATTCTTTCGTCTAAACACCCGAGGTTCGGGCGGAGCAGCTACAGGGACTCTCGTAAGGCTAAGCGTTGTTGGATCCATAAGTAATATACCTCTTGTAAGATCTACTCTCTCTCTTATGAAACTCTTCCTAGAAAAAAACAAGGCAGAAGAGTGCTTTGCTAAAAAAATCACGAGAGGGTCAGTGATTCTCTTGTGATCGATTTAGTCTTTGCGGAAGTAGCGGCGACTTGCGTGGAGAAATTCAACCATTTCGCAGGCTAAAAGGGCAGCGATTGTCTCATAGGTAGTGGGTTTATAGAGGTCGTGGAAGGACGCCTGGTTTACAAGGCTTTTTACTTTGGCGTAGATGGCTAAAGCTTGGTTGTAGGGCTCTGTATGAGGAATAAGTAGCTGTCCTGCGGTAACATGCTTTCTGAACTCTATAAGGTGCTCTACAACTTCATTCC
>JAYRNE010000384.1:0-2377 GCA_041912355.1 Chlamydiales bacterium | reverse complement strand
GACGCCGAGGTAGCGCTGTTGCAGGGTACTTAAGTACTGTAGGACTCCTTGAAGAAGCTTTTTATCTACAATGTGGCGCATCTCTTCCACTAAATCGTGTACTGCAAGAAGGTCTACAACTTCTAAAAGCTCTTCGCGCTGTAAATGTAAGAGTGGTGAAAGCTCTGAGGCAGGCAAAAGGTCTTTTGGAGGGGCTTCATAGTCAGTCCAGCTCTTTTTGAGGTGACTTATAAGAAATTCCTGGACAGTCTTGTTATAGGCCGAGGGAGTGTTTTTTTCTGATTTTGGTGCAAAAATCTTTGGAAAGGCCCTTTTATAGACTTCTTGAAGGGCTTTTGGCATTTTTTCAAGTGCTGGCTCAAGCCAAGAGCGGTCGAATGATGCCAGCCAGCGCTCTGGCAAAAAAAGAAGAACGTTTGGCTCTTTTTGGGGTAAAAGGGTTGCGGCAAGAAGATCGGCATCTTCTTTTGGCATAATTTTTGCTAATGTCTCTTGCTTGCCCGTAAAGTACTTATTTACGAGTAGGCGCAAAAATATTGACCCATTATTTGTTTGCATATAACGTTATCTTTAGTAATTACTACAGAGTCAGCAAGATCAGAGAGGGTGCATCTCACTGACTCCGTGGTTATTTTTTTACTCGTTGAGATCTATGGAGATTCAACGTTTTCTTGTACTTTTGGCCCTTCTTCAGGGGGCTTTTGTTCATCTTTCGGCTTTTCTTCAGCTGGGGCTTTAGCCTCTTCTGGCTCATATTCATCAGGAAGCGGCGACATATGAAAGAGCTGCTTTGTTCCACCGCGTTTTTTAAGAAGGGGGTGAAGCTTCCAGCCAAGCCAGAAGGTTGAGAAAAAGAGGATAAGCACTAAAATACATAGTGTAAAGAAGATTGCCTGGAATCTTCCAAGTGATTCTCTTGAAATTACAAGTGTCCACACCTTCACTAAATCTAATGAACCAACAGGTTCTCTTGCGGTTGTAAATTCTGAAAAGCGGGCTCTATCAGGAATTACAGTTACGTTATCAAAAGATAGCCCTGCTACTGAGCTTGCTACAAGGCGCTTAATTTTGGTAATAAGGTGGCTATTAGGATCGTCAAGTACGCCTGTGTGCTTTACGTAGACAGAAGCTGTAATCTGCCCTTTAGGAGCGTTGGGGTTTAGCGGGTCTTCTTCGGGGAAGGAGAGCTGCACATCAGCATCTACAATGCCATCGATTTTGCGTATAGTGTTGGCTATGCTGTCGGCAAGACCTGCTTGGTAGCGTATTTTTTCTTGCATGTCAGAGGGCACAAGTCCTCCAGCAGAAAAGAGCTCTATAAGGTTCTGGCCACGTCTTCTTGGCAGGCCATTAGCTGAGAGTAGCGCCATGGCTCGATTTGCATCTTGAGCATCTACCGCAATATCCCAAAGCACAACCTTAGATCCACCGCCTCCACCGCCTTCAGCTTCTTTCAGTTTGTAGGCGGGCACGTTTTCACGGGCAAGCAGAACAAGAATTTCATTTGCTTCACGCTCGTCAAGGCCGTTTACGATGGTTTTTTTGGATTCGCAACCTGTGATTGCGAAGGCAAAAATAGCCAGGAAAAAGAGGACGAGTAAGGATTTTTCCCTCATAAAGCTTGATGGGGAAAAAAGATCCTTAAGTCCCTTTGTGTTTGCTTCTTGCTCTTCTGTTTCTATAGTCATAGCTACCTTTTATAATATAGTCTCTTCTATTCCCTGATATTATGAAATCAAATTTTTTGCAAATTTTTTTGGCTTATCGCCACGGATCTTTGAGATAGAGGCAACTTTTTCTACCCTTTTTTCTATCGTTTTTATCGTTATATCGTTCCTATCGTTGAGGTTTGACGTTAAACTATAGGAGCGATGTAACGATAATAACGATAAATAAAAATGATGGCTTTGTTTCCGCCTATCAACTCTAATTTATCCTTACTTATTTCCGTGAGATTTTAAAATATTCGCAATTTCTTCTCGGGCGCCTGGAGGAAGTTTTTCGGCAACAAGAGTAAAACGCTCTCGTAAATGGCCAGGAATCCGCGAGATGCCAATCGCTAAATAGCTTGCTAGGCTCTCTCTTTTTTGCACTTCTTTATCTTCTAGCTGCTCAAGGAGTGCTAAAGCTAAGTTGTCGTCACAGTCCATTGAGCTTAAGACGATTGCAGCGCGTTCATTGTTTTTTGTAATGGGGCGTGAAGCTAGCTGGTTAAGGCAAAATTCTCGGGCAGGCTCCCCTATAAGGCATAAAGCCTGGATGCTTGCATTTTCTGTGTCAAAGTTTTCAGTTCCAATAAGTTCGAACAGGTTTTTTATAGCTTCTTTTGCCTGAAGTTTTCCGAGAGTTAGGCAAGCTCGAATGGGCGCCATTCCAT
>JAYRNE010000383.1:0-15567 GCA_041912355.1 Chlamydiales bacterium | reverse complement strand
TATCTAGGCGGCAAATTAACACGTAGGGGTTAAAACGACGAAGGACCAAAAGGACAAAGGGACCAAAAGGACAGCAATAGCGGCTATTGTAGTCCTTTAGGTCCTTTATGTCCTTTTGGTCCCTTTGTCCTTTTGGTCCTTTATGGCAAATTAGCTTGCAAGCAAAGTGCCTCTTAAGACCACTATCGCTATGCAGAAGTAGATGGTGATGCCTGTGACGTCAACTAAAGTTGCAACAAGTGGTGCGGAGCTTGTTGCTGGGTCGGCCCCAAGGCGCCTCAGGGCTAGTGGGAGCATCGCTCCCATAAGAGTTCCCCACAGAACAACGCCAATAAGGGCTAAAAAGATAGTCAGGGCAATAAGTTCCCAGTGATCGCCATACATGTTGAAGGCATTTGCCCAAATAGTTACTCTGAAAAAGCCTATGATGCCAAGGAGGAAGCCTAGGAAAAGACCTGAATAAATTTCGCGACGCATCACTATCCACCAGTCTTTTAGCTTAATTTCGCCAAGAGCCATGGCGCGGATGATGAGTGTTGAGGACTGTGAGCCAGCATTGCCTCCGCTAGAAATGATAAGAGGTAAAAAAAGTGCTAGCACTACAGCCTTTGCAATCTGGACCTCAAAATAACTCATGGCAGTAGCTGTAAAGAGCTCGCCCAAAAAGAGGATGATAAGCCAGCGAGAGCGCTTTTTCATAAGTTCTATAAAGGGCGTATCCATGTAGGGCTCTTCAAGAGCTTCCGTACCGCCAATCTTTTGCATATCTTCAGTCGACTCTGCGGCAGCAAGGCGCAAGATGTCATCTATCGTGACTATGCCTACAAGCTTTTTGTGGGCGTCTAACACAGGAAGGGCAATGCGGTCATGTTCTTTAAAAACGTTAATGGCCTTTTCGGCGTTTTCATGTGCAGATAGTGCCACAAACTTGCCATCTGTTACCTGTGACACTTTGTTGTGCTTTGGAACAAAGAGAAGGTCTTTAATTTTGACGTCATCAATAAGATGGCCCTCATTATCGATTACAAAGATGACGTTTATGGTTTCGCTGTCGTGGCCATATTTTCGTATATGTTCAAGGACTTTTTCGACCGTCCAGTCCATCTTGATTGCCAGGTAGTCAGTCGTCATATAGTGGCCGACCTGGTCTTCTGGGTAGCCGAGAAGTGTTAGAGTAAGGTGGCGCTCTTCTTCTGAAAGAAGGTTTATATATTTATGGGCTTCTTGCTCCGGAAGCATCTCTAGGACCACCGTGCGATCATCCGGGCTCATAATTTCGAGAATGGATGCCATGTAGGGGATAGGCAGCAGTGAAAAGAGCTGCACCTGAGTTTTGAGCGGCAGGTAGTCAAAGGTGTCGGCAGCGAGTTTTAGAGAAAGAAAGCGAAATGTCTTTCCAATAGCTTGCGGCGGTTTTGCAGCAATTTCCCGGGCGATTTCATACCCAGATAGATGAGATAGGCGCGCCGCTTCAAGTTCGCATTCCTTATTTTTAATTCTCGGCGCTTTTGTCATATTGGCTCCCTCATTCACGTATTTCTCTTTTTTGGGATAATTTTGCAAGGTTGAAAGCTTCGCCCTAATTAAAAGGACCAAAAGGACTATCAATGAAGGTTTATTGATAGTCCTTTTGGTCCTTTTAATTGGGGCGAAGCTTTAGGTTGCCAACAACGATTTCGAAGGGGCCCTCGGAGCGTTTCCAGCCGGTGTCGTAGTAGCTGAAGGCCCGCTCGTCAAGGGGTATTGTCACGCGCTTTGTTTCTCCTGGGGCAAGTTCCACCTTTGTAAAGCCTTTTAGCTCTTTTTCGGGGCGCTCAACAGCTTTGTTTTGATCGCGGACATAGACTTGAGCCACTTCTTTGGCGATCATCTGGCCTCTGTTTGTGATGTCAACAGATACGACGTTATCGCGAAATTCGGCATTTGAGTAGCTAAAGGTTGTGTAGGAGAGGCCAAAGCCAAAGGGGAATTGGGGTTCTATATTGTGGCGGTCAAAGTGGCGATAGCCTACAAAGATGCCCTCACTATATGCTACACGCTTTGTATCGTTAGTGTCGTGATAGCTTGAAAATGAACATGAGTCTTTTAGGGATTTTTCAAAGGTTACTGGCAGCTTGCCTGAGGGGGAAACCTTGCCAAACAGTATATCACCCAAGGCTTTTGCCCCTTCTTGACCCGGATACCAGGCATAAAGAAGGGCATTTACGTGCTCAAGCCAGTCTGACATGTCAACATTGCCTCCTGCGCTCATCACAACGATGGTGCGCGGGTTTGCAGATGCTACTTCTTTTATAAGCTCATCTTGCGCTAAGGGTAAGAAAAAGGTGCGGTCCCAGTCTTCACCTTCATGTTCCATACCAAAGCCAGCACACACTATTGCAGCATCACAAGAAGCTGCTGCTTCTTTGGCACGTTCTATAGCAAGGTTTTTTCCTGGGGTGATCCAAAAGCTAATTCCTTGGGGGCCGTGCTTTACATAGTATTCAAGGCATACTTTATACTGCTTGCCCTCTTCTAAGGGGAGGGTCACATGCCTAAATGATCCTTTATGTTCCATCCAGTGATCTATGAGGGGAACGTCATTAAGGTGGAGGCGAAACCCATCATTTCCTGAGATATAGAAGGTGTGATCACCGGACTTAGTTGCTGCATAGTATCCTGTCCAGCGCACAGAGTAGTGATTAACAGGGCCGCCCTTTTGGTAGCTTTTTTCTTTCCACTGAAATTTGACATGCGAGTCAACGCGAGTAAGGGCAGCTTCTCCTCTAAGTGTGGGGTTCGTAAAGTATTCCGCTTTAAGGCCTGACTCTCTACCTTCTAGTGTCGTAGTAAACTTCGTGTGCGTATATTCAGGAACGCCGCTTGCATAAAAAACAGAGGCATCATCAGCAAGATGGTTCGCTATGCCGGCTATATAGCTTTCATGGATGTGGGGCTTTACTTCAGAGCTTCCGCTGCCAACGGGGATTTTGCCAAGGGCGCATGGGCCAATAACTGCAAGAGACTGAATTTTTTTGCCATTTAAGGGAAGGGTGCCATCGTTTTTCAAGAGCACCATACCCTCTTCAGCCATCTTGCGAGCAACAACATGGCCTTTGTGGTTAAAGAATGAGTCGCGATAGTCAGTTTGTGGCCGTTCTAAAAATCCAAAGCGTATAATAGTTCGCAATATCCTTCGCACCTTATCGTCAATAGTCGCAACATCGATTTTGCCGTTTTGGATGGCAGCAAAAAGTGTTTCGCGGTTCATGCAGGCACCATAAGGCATCTCTAGATCTAGGCCACCATTTGCAGCTTCTATGCCGTCGTAGGTTGATGTCCAGTCAGACATGAGTATGCCTGTAAAGCCCCATTCGTTTTTTAAAAGGTCGACGTTGAGCGCTTTGTGCTCTGTCATGTGGGTGCCGTTTACAAGGTTATAGCCAGCCATCACGCAGCCAACATCAGCTTCCTTTACAGCCGCTTCAAAAGCTGGAAGGTATATCTCGCGAAGTGTCCGTTCATCTACATCAGAGCTTACCTGGTTGCGGTTCCATTCTTGGTTGTTGCAGGCAAAGTGCTTTATGGTGGCAACCACATTTTGGCTCTGAATGCCTTTAATAACGCTTACAGCCATGCGTGAGGTAAGGTGGGGGTCTTCACCAAAGTACTCAAAGTTTCTTCCGCAAAGAGGGGAGCGGCATATGTTTACTCCAGGTGTAAGGAGGATATGCACCCCGCGACTTCGTGCATCACTTCCAATCATTTGGCCAAGAGTTTGGGTAAGTTCGGTGTTCCAGGAACTGGCAATGGTAATGGCCGAAGGGTATCCCGTAGAACGGCCATGTTCTCTTACTCCAGCAGGCCCATCAGCCATCACAATTTCAGGAAGTTTTAGACGTGGTATGGGGCGAATGGAAAAGTAGTTATGACCGCCAATGTAATCGATTTTTTCCTTGAGTGTCATCTGGGAGAGTATATGTTCTACTTTTGCTTCAGTTGTATTATGAGCTTCCACATATCCCCCCACACATAACAGTATCGCCAAAAATACTCTTTTCATTACGGTTACCTCATTTTTTCACCATAGGGGATTTGGGTTTTAATGGGAATATCACAAAAACTCGAGATTCAAGATAGAGACCGAATGCTTTGCAAGCCGCACGCTAAACAAAACATTCGGGCACGAGGGTTACAAAGTTTTGGGTGATTATGCAAACATTTAGGCATTCGTGCCCGAGCCCGTGCCCGAAGGGTTATCGCGCGTGCAGTTTATTTAGTTGTTACGTATCTCCCTTAAGCTAAAAGCTCTCTAAGCATCACATCCCAAATATCTTTCCTAAACCCCTCTTCTGGAGATAGGGCATCTACAAGATGGCGAAAAGCGGGTTCTGTTGCTTCTGTAGCGAGTGTGCTATTCCAAGCAAATTCTGGGTGGGGGCCACAAAGAATGGCTTTACCGCCATTTACATCACACGAAAGGATGGCACTTC
The DNA here is from genome assembly GCA_041912355.1 of Chlamydiales bacterium. Lineage (GTDB taxonomy): Bacteria > Chlamydiota > Chlamydiia > Chlamydiales > FEN-1388 > SZAS-7. Next base: position 11,095 of record JAYRNE010000383.1, on the reverse strand, counting down.
CAGTGTAGGGACGCTTATAACGGGCAAGTATTTTTATGCCGGGTTTATCTTCTGCAATATCACACGAGCACCCTCCCTGGTAGTAACAGAACCCTTTTTTAGTAAGAAGCTTAATACGTACTGCTAGAGCCGCTTTTGGCGAGAGGTGGTTAGAAGTTGTAAGAATAGGGCCAGATGCGCATCCCGGGTAGAAGGCAAGTGGCCGCTCTTTTATAATTGGTGGCAAATCTTGTAGCTGAAAGAGGCTAGCTCTAGCTGCAAAGTAAGCTCCAGCACAAATGCCAAGGTATTTTCCGCCATTTTGTACAAACTGGCGGATTCTTCTTATGCCATCAGTGCCGAGGGATTTGTCCCATTCAGAGCATTGGCCGCCAGCCATTATAAGTGCTACAGTTTTTGCCTCCCATTCTTTTTGTAGAAGGGAAGTTGCGCTTATGGTTTTTATTTTAAATGGTAAATTTGCAAGCTGTGCTTGTATTGCCTTAACGCTCTCATTGCATGTACCTTTGTCCAAGTAAATCCGAATTGTTTCGCATGCTATACGTCCACGTTTTAGTGCTGATGTCATGTTGTCCTCATTGTAAGGCCTAAAATAGTAAATCGTGCCTTTCATATCTCTCAAGTGGTGTAGAATGTTTTAAGAAACTAGAAAATGGGTGACATAAATGGCATATCCGGGAGAAAATTTGTCTTTTTCCTGACTATTAACCTAAAAAATAGGTGAATATTTATGCTTGAAGCTCTCTTTGGAAATAGGAACATTGAGAACATCCTGCTTTTTCTTTTTGTAAATGGCAAATGCTATGGTGCAAAGCTTCAAAGCGAGCTCAAGGTGCCTCTTACACCTATACAAAAGGCTCTAGAGCGGCTTGAGAAGGGAGAAATTCTTACAAGCTGCTATGAAGGAAAAACAAGAATCTACCAATTTAACCCCTCATACCCCTTTCTTGAGGAGCTTGAGCTTATGCTTAAAAAGGCCTATTCGCTGCTTCCGCCTCAAGAAAAAAAGCGTTTTAGTTATGTTATGGGTGATAAATCGTTCAAGCAGCACCTACAAGAGGCAAAGGTCTTAAAGAGGGTATGGAAGCAGCTTGAAGGGGTAACGACTTTAGCCTTTCACGCACGCACAAAGTCTTACGAGGGGTGGAGCGGCCAAGGTAAGGGGGAGGTGAGCGTAGCGCGCGTTGGCGACAACGTGCTTCACTACTACGAAAAGGGCTCGTGGCATAATAAGGATGGTAAGGTTTTTGACTTTACAAATGCCTATCGCTGGACGCTTGATACCGTCACTAAAGTGCTTTCGTTAGAGCATCTACGTAGAGGCATTAATAACCCTGTATTTCTCTTTCACCTTGCCCCAGATGGCCCAAATTCCCTCTCGTCAATAGATTCATACCTCTGTGCTGGCGATGCCTATTACGGCAAGGTAATCGCTGAAACCCAAAGTGTTCGCTTAAAATGGCGCGCTATTGGACCGAAAAAGAATGAAGAGATGGAGGTATATTATACGTGAATGGCAAATGTTGATCTTAAGAGTCTTCTGCAAAAATAGTCTCACGCCAAGTTTTGCAAAAGGCTCTCAAGAGTAAGAATACGAACCTAAGTTTAAAGCGGGGGGGAGTCTTCGCTTTCGGTCACAATCTCAGGATTTGGGGATGCTTGTTTTCTATAGTAAAAAATATACCCGTTCTTAGTGGTTGTATCTAGTACTTGTTGATAAGGCACGTCTACTTGTGGACAAGAGTCCATGTCGTCGTATTTAACGATCTTGCCTTCATTGCCATAGCGCATGTAGGTATAGTAGTGGCCGCGTTCTGCGGTTTCGCCCCTGTGTACGGTTGTCGCAATTAGGTTGTAGGTAACGGTTTTTTCGCTTGGCTTGCCTGGCTCGCCCTTAATTTGAAAGCTGATTTGGGGGCTTGGTAAAACAGGGTCGCTACATTTTGTACGCCTATTGCCTGAATAGGCAAATCTACCAAGGTTGCTGATAATAAATTCTGGGGCTTCTTCAATAGAGGCAAGAACATACTGGTCACTAAAGGATGCTGAAACATGGCTTTTGGCAGGTTTTTCTTTGTCAGCTGACTGGGTGGCTTCTCGTTGTATGATTTCAGATGATTTACGAGGTGGTGTCGCAAGGTCACTAAATGTAACATGGCGTTCGGATTTTTCATGTTCATCATGCAGTTTCACAGTAAGAAGATTGCCATCTTTAACATAGTAGGGAGCTAGAGCTTCTTCGTAGTTATAGAGCTCTTTGTCGATAAGCTCTTCTTCTGGATTTGCCTGTGTAAAGACACGTGAAATATAAAAAACCCCCTCTCCATGGTCCATCTTTAAAAGCTTGTTTATAATGCAGTTTAAAAACTCATGGGCATCTTCTTGGACTTTGGGGCTGTCTTGCGTAAAGTGAAAGGGAAAGGCCTTTTGTAGTGCTGTTCGGAGTCTATCAACTTCATGTCCCTTAATTGTTTCGCTTGTTGGCGAGGTTAACCTTCTAAAAAATGCTGTAAACGCTTCGCGAGCGAGAGCTATTTCTTGAGTTTCTGGAGGATTCTTTTCAAATTTGCTAATACATTCTTCAACTTTGTCTGGAATGACATAGGCTAACGGCCACAGCGTCGATGACATATAGCATGTGTTGCCACCATTATTCATAAAATTTGGAATGCCAGGAATATCGGGGCGCACAAAATTTATAGGAGCGTTGCAGCTAAATCTAGAAACAGTGGTTGGAAGTGATGACTTTGTGCAGCTTTTTGCTTCTAGGGTTAAGGGTATTTCAAAAACTTGGCTTTTGTTTAGTTGGATCCAATTTTCTATTATCGTGAATATGCGATGTAGCTCTTTTGGTATTGAGGCGAAAATAGCTGGATACTGCTCTTGAAAGGGTTTAGAGGTGTCAAGTTCTGTATAGAAATGCGAGGTCATTTGCAGAAATGCGACGAGGCGAAAGGCATCCGTGCGACACTCTTCGCTGTCAAAGAGTAGGCCAATAGAGGAGATATACTCACTATCATCTATTTGTGAGAACTGTTCAAGAGTCATTGTTACATTTTGAGCAGTGCTTACTCCTTTTAGTGCTTTATCTATCTCTTGTAGAAAGAGTTGCAAGAAGTCGCTTCCATTTTTCTCTTTTGTTACGAGGGAGGAAAGGTTATCAAATTTGGATGTGAAAAAATCAAAAATATTTTTTATTCCGAGAAATTCATACGTATCTTCAAGGTGTTTAGGGTCATCTTTATCGTGTAGATAGCCAAAACAGGCAAGGTGATACCAGTTCATAAGCGCGTACATTGTTTCAATCTCATCAACGGTCACGCAATTGTTTAGCTCTGTTGTGGTGGTAATTCCTCTATCTTTAAATAATTCCTGAATTGGGTCAGAGGTGAAGTAGGGGTCGTTAATTAGATTCAGAAGTTTTTGATCGGTGGTGAGTTCAAATTCTTTTAGAAGATCGTCTGCAGTAGCTGCAAGAGCTGCTAAAGAGGAGGCTGAAGGTAAATTAACTGAAGAGAAACTAGTACAAGGATTCATATAATTACTTTTTTTTCAAGATAGTATATGTTGTTTGAAGATTAAAAAGAAGATAAAAAGGACATAAAGGGCGAAGTATTAGGCTCGTAAACCTTTAGAGCTGTAGAGAAAATAAAACGTAAGAAATTTTATAGTAACTCTTGTTTTCTCTTTGATACTACGTACTCAGCGTCTTTTGAGGGGTTATAACCTAATACTTCGTCCTTTAGGTCCTTTTTGCAAGAAAACCCCTCATATGGTACAAGCTACAAAAAGCCAATTAGGTGAACATCTATGAAATCTGAAAAGGTCACATATAGACACGCCGACACAACTATGCATGGCGAACTGTTTTATGAAGAATCGAACGAAAAGCGCCCATGTGTGCTTGTCTCTCATGCCTGGATGGGGCAGGATGACTTTGCGCGTAGTAAGGCAAAAAGTTTGGCAGAGCTTGGCTATATCGGCTTTGCAGTAGACTATTATGGCGATAAAAAAGAGGTGAGTACTCCCGAAGAGGCGACGAAGCTTATGTTGCCACTTTTTTTTGATCGTGCTCTTTTACAAGAGCGGCTTAAAGCAGCTTATTATGAAGCGTGCCGACATCCTATGGTTGATGAAAAAAAAATCGGAGGGATAGGCTTTTGCTTTGGGGGACTTGGCATAATTGAGCTTTTTAGAAGTGGCGTTGACCTTCGGGGTGCTGTCAGCTTTCACGCCCTACTTGCTAATAAAAAAGATGGTGCATATGCAAAAACTCTGCCTATTCAGCAAAACATTAAAGGTTCGCTTTTGATGCTACATGGCTATGAAGATCCTATGGTAACGGCCGCTGATATAGACCGCACCCAAAAAGAGCTTTCAGAAGCTAATGTCGACTGGCAGATGCATATCTACAGCAATACTACGCATGCCTTTACCGTGCCAAAAGCAAATAATAAAAGTATGGGGCTTGTTTACAACCCACTGAGTGAAAGGCGCTCGTGGATAAGTATGAAAAACTTTTTTTCTGAGGTCTTTTCAAGATGAGGCGCTATAACCCGCTTACAAAAGAAGAAGAGCATGTGATTGTACATAAGGGCACAGAGCGCCCCGGAAGCGGTGAGTATGAAGAAGAAAAGCGCCCTGGAGTTTATGTGTGCCGTCGCTGCGATGCGCCGCTATACCTTTCGGCGGATAAGTTTGAGTCAGGATGTGGCTGGCCAAGTTTTGACGATGAGCTTCCTGGTGTGGTGGAACGAAGGCCTGATGCTGATGGGAGAAGGGTAGAAATAGTCTGCAAGGCATGTGCAGGCCATTTAGGCCATGTCTTTCAGGGTGAGCGTATAACAGAAAAAAATCTCCGCCACTGCGTAAACTCTCTTTCTCTTCGCTTTATTCCGGCAATGACAGCGGATGGCTACATGCGCGCGATATATGCTGCAGGTTGTTTTTGGGGGGTAGAGCATCTTATGAAAAAGTTGCCTGGTGTTATTCGTACCGCGGTTGGCTACATTGGAGGTCGCGTTGCAAACCCTACTTACGAAGAGGTCTGCAGCCACACAACAGGCCATGCTGAAGCTGTGGAGGTGGTGTTTGATCCTGAAAAGACTAGCTACGAAGCTTTAACTAAGTATTTTTTTGAAATTCATGACCCTACTCAGCACAATCGCCAAGGCCCCGATATTGGCGATCAGTACCGTTCGAGCATATTTTATCTTACAGAAACCCAAAAGCGGGTAGCCGAACGGCTTATTCAGCAGCTTGAGGGTAAGGGAATGAAAGTAGCAACCGAGGTTCTGCCCGCAGGGCCATTTTATGCAGCCGAAGACTACCACCAAAAGTATTACGAGAAGACGCACAAAGAACCCTATTGCCATGTGCATACAAAGCGGTTTTAAAGGAAAAAAGTATATCAATAAATAAACTGTACGTGTGATAAACCACCAGGCTGGGGCAAGATTGCGTAAACACAAAAAGTGGTAACATGTGGCTTTCCCTTATAAAGCATTTTAACACTCGTGCCCGAGCCCGTGCCCGAGCCCGTGCCCGACGGTTTATTGCACGTACAGTTTATTGATTAATGTCCTTTATTCCCGTATGTTCCTTTTCCTGGAAATAAATCACAGCTTCATGCCAATATCCCAACTTTTTTGGAGGTATTGTATGTGGCTTGTTTTGCTTCTTTTGTTACCTGTAACGCTCTCTGCTTCACTGTCAGTATTGGAAAATAAAATTGCGCATGATCTTGAGCTTATGAATTTGCCAGCACCTTCTTGGAGGCCACTTGAGGGTGAAATGTGTGAAGTGGCAATTATTGGTGCGGGCCAAGCCGGCATTTCTATCGCCCATGCACTTGAGCTTGAAGGTATCTATAATGTGCAGGTGTTTGATTCGGCAAAAGCTGGCGAAGAGGGGCCTTGGCTCACAACTGCCAGGATGCGGACGCTCCGCTCAGGAAAGAAGCTGCGCGGGCCGGCACATTTACCTCACCTTACCTTTCAGGCATGGTGTGAAGCCAAATATGGCAAAGAGGCCTGGGAAAATGTAGGTAAAATTCCAACAGCCGCTTGGGGAAAGTATGTGCAGTGGCTTCGCAAGGTGCTTAAGATACAGGTAAATAGCGGCTGGAAACTAGAAAAAATTGTACCAAATTTTGATAACTCACTTACTCTTTTATTTGATGGCAATAGAAAGGTTTCCTGTAGAAAAGTGGTTTTGGCTACAGGAAGAATGGGTTTTGGTGGGGCAAACATTCCAGATTTTATAAAGACCCTTCCGAAAAAATACTGGGCCCATACTAGTGAAAAAATTGAACCTTCTAGCTTTCATAATAAGCATGTGACAGTAGTTGGAGTAGGCGCGTCGGGCTTTGATGCAGCAGCTTATGCGTTGGAAAATGGAGCGCTTGCTGTAGATATGATTATGAGAAGAGAGAGTTTGCCCACAGTACACCATGCATCATTTTTTGCTTATCAGGGTTTTTTACGAGGCTTTTATTTTTTAAGTGATGATGAGCGTTATGACTTCACGAAAAAGGTGTTAGATTCTGGCATTCCGCCGCCACCGGAATCTCTTGATCGCCTAGATCCCTACTCAACATTTACCCTTGTGGCATCAACCGAGATTAAAGGCCTTTCAGAAGTTAGTAAGCGCGTTGCTATCGATACCAATCACGGAAGACGCCTTAGCGATTTTATCGTGCTTGCAACAGGCTATAAAGCTGATGGTACAGCACTTCCAGAGCTTTCAGGTTTTTTTGATAAAATTCTTCTCTGGCAAGATAGGGTTGTCGATGCGGCTCCGAAATATGGCAGTTTTCCTTACCTTGGTCCCCATTTTGAATTTTTGGAAAAGAGGCCTGGTGCATCTCCCTTCCTTGCTAACATCCACTGCTTTAACTACGGTGGCTTCTTAAGCCATGGCCGCATATCGGGCGATTTAGATGGCCTCCATATAGGCATAAGTCGCTTGGTAGAGGGTATTAGCGTAGACCTCTTCTTGCAAGATACCTGCCGCAATGGCGAGCCAACGCCAAATGAGTGTCCGGGAACATGCCAGATTGGGCTTTGTAGTCCATATACCTTAGAGTCAGAATAAAAGGGCTTTAAGGTGTATTTCAATTAGCTGCACGTGCAATACATCTTCGGGCTCGGGCACGGGCACGGGCACGGGCACGAGAGTAAAAAAGCTCTTGTTGTATAACAGATTATTCACGCACTCGTGCCCGAGCCCGAGCCCGTGCCCGAAGGTGTATTGCGCGTGGGGATTAGTAATCGATGGCCTTTATGCCCCTTTTAGTGAGCTAAACTAAACATCTTATGCGCTATCATCTGTGCGTACTCCTCAAAGCTCGTTATACCTCTGTGCGTTGCCTTAATTTCTTCGCTTGGAACTATGAGGCCTGAGTTAAAGCTTTCGTACATTTCAACCATAAGGTCGACTGTATCGGGTTGCATGCCGTGGTCTAGAAGCCATGTTTTGAACTGATCCATTGAAATCTGCTCGTAGGTGAGGTTTGGATGGTCAAATGCCCAGGCAAGAACTTCTGCAACGTGGTTCATTGTTACCTCTTTTGGCCCAACAAATTCAAATACGATATGGCCAAGTGGGGCAGTGCTATCTAAGAAGTCGGCGGCTTTCCAGCCGATATCTCGCGTTGCTACCATGGGTATTGGTAGGTCCCGATCTAATGGTCCATATATAATACCCCTGTCTTTAATCGTTGCAAGAGAGTTATCCAGGTTTTCCATAAAAAAATCTGGGCGTAGGTGTACGAGTACGTCGAGGTTTTTTAGGGTGTTAAGCTTCTCTTCTAGGCGATGGAGGCCTTTTATTAGGCCGGTGCCTTTATCTAGGTCTGCCCCTATGCTGCTGAGGTTTACTACACGCTTTATCCCAGAGTTGTCTATAGCCCACCATATGGCATTTGTGACTTTATCCTGGTAGGAAGCGTAGTTCTTTTCTGAGATAGCTGGTGGTATCATTGTAAAGACTGCGTAGCAGTCCTTAAAACAATCAGCAAGGGCCTTAGAATCGTCAAAATTAATCGAATAGACTTCGGCGCCTTTTTGTTCGAGGTGGTGGAGTTTTTCCTCGCTGCGGCCGATTGCACGCACAATATGGCCCCTTTTGAGAAGTTCCTCTACTATGGCGTGGCCTATGTGGCCCGTTGCCCCCATAATGGCAAATATTCTCTGTTTCATAAAATCACCTCCTGTAGACAACTCTATAATAGACCTGGAGGCTAATTATTTAAAATAATTATTAATATTATGGGAATTTAGAAATAAAAAAGCCTTTTGTAAGCTAGGCTCACAAAAGGCTTTAAGAGATGAGTTATTTACTTATCTGTTTTGTCTTTGCTTTCCACTTGAGTCATTTCAGCTTTCTGTGGTTTAAGACCTGCGGCTTTAACTGCTTTAGTTACATTGTTTGTAGCAACGCGATCAGTTACAACCTTAGCAGAAGATGCTTTTGGTTTGCGGCCTTTACGAGGCGCCGCTGGTACTGCAACTTCTTCTGCTTGTTGAGGGGCTGGAGTGTGTACCTCTTCTTCTATAACAGGTACTGCTACAGCTTCCTTCTCACCATTGGCTACAGGTGATTGAGCTTGATCTTGAGCATCTACAGGTACCGGTACTTCGTCCACTTTACTTGCATTTCCTAGGAGTTCGTTTAACTCTGCCTCAGTTAGTAATGGGGCTGAATCTGCTTTAAATGGAGTAACTACAAGTTCTGGTAGAGATGGTGGAGTCTCGGCGTCATCTTGCCTAGATTCAGCTGGAGCAGCATTTACTTCATCATCTAGTACTTCAACGCGTGGTGGAGTTGCTGGGCGAGAAGCTGCTTTTGGAGCTTCTTGTTGTTGTTGTTGAGCCGCTTCTTCTTGAGCTGGAGCGCTAGGAAGTGCGCCATCCTCTACTTTGCCTTCCTCTTTTGGAGCTTCGGTAGTTTCAGCAGGTGGAGGTGTAGGAGTTTCTGCAGGTGCCGGAGCTTTTTGGGGGAATAGGGCTGATAGGTCATGGAGGTAGTGGCCTCTTAGGAGGTCAGCTTGCTCTGGTCTTTTTGGAAGAACTTTATCGATAAGTGCGTTTACTTTATCAGCAGCTTCGCGAACGAGGACCATGGCTGCAAGATTGTCTTCTTGGGTCTTAATTTCATCTGAGTTCAGATGGATTCTGATCATGTCTTTTACGTTCATGGAAACGGCTGCAACATCAGTTCTGCAGATAAAATGCTTAATCCAGGATATTTTATCAAGGTGGCAGAATTTAATAAATCTTGATACTAAGCCTCTTGTAGTAATATGGCCATTTTCACCAAAACGCTTTGTCGGGTCATTTAAATCGTAATCTCTAATTTGTATTAAAGTATCGCGGACATTCATGTTTTTACTCCTTTTTAATTTATAGAACAGAAAAATTCTAAGGAGTAATGTAATTAATTGGAAGTGAAAAGATTAGGAGAAGGTGGTCAACAACCAATTTGAAAATGCGAGGTAGGTGACGGTTGTCAAAATGTCTGTAAGCATGAGTACAACAGGACCGGCAGCAACTTTGGGGTCTAGTGAGAGTGAGTGGAGGATAACAGGAAAGAGAGATCCTAATGTTGATGAAAAGATCATTGCAAAGAAAATACTTAATGTTACTGCGATCATAGTGTGAAAGGTTGTATTCCACACCCAAAAAACAGATCCTACTAAAAAGGCGCACGTTATCCCAAGTAGTATTGCAGTTTTCCATTCAATAACAATACGCTTGAAAAGTCGATGCCAGTGCATTTTGCCATAGTATAAAAACTGCAGGCTTAGCGTCATAGACTGCATGGCAATAGACTCTCCTAAGCTTAATACAAGGGGGATAAACATCGCTAAAACTATATATTTTGAAAGTATTGGGGCAAAATAGGCTCCAACTGTGGCACAAATAAGTCCTGCAGCCATATTACAGAGTAGCCATGGCATGCGGTAGCGGTATTCTAAAGTTGTAGAGTCAAGTTTTCCTAGGTGAAGAGAGAGCCCTATTAACTGGTATACGTCTTTACTTGTAATAGACTTTATATGTCGCGAGCTATCTTCTGCAACGTGATGATGCGAAGGCACAAGCTCGAAGAGCCCTTTAAGGTGCATGTTATCATCAACAACAGGAATTGCCTGTACGCCATGCTTTTCAAGCAGGCGTAATGCATGTTCAACGGTTTCTTTTTCGTGGACGAAGAGAACGTGTCGTTCAACTACCTGAGAGAGCTTTGTAGTTGGTTCTGCTAAGAGTAGGTCTCTTGTGGAGAGTATGCCAGTAAGCTTATGCTCGTCGTCTACGGAATAAAAGTAGCGAATAAGGTGTTCGATTGTTCTTTTGCGTAAAATAACAAGAACCTCTTCAATCGTTAAATCTTCATGAAAGGCCGTTGCAACTGGCACCATGAAAGAGCTGATTGGGGCTGCTAGATCTTTTGATGAAAGGCCTTTTCCGAGTTCAAGACGCATAGTAACTCAAGTTGTTTTCTCCTGAATAGTGATTTTGCCATTTTTTAGAAAGGACCAAAAGGACAACAATAACGGTTTGCGATGTCTTTTTAGTCCTTTGTCCTTTTGGTCCCTTTTTTGATCTTTAATTTATTCTCTTGGAATGGTATTCATCGTATTAATATGCCCATATAGGATTGTATTATGAAAAAAATATTTGTGATTCCGCTTTTGCTGGTAACGATTGGTTTATGCTCATTTCAAAAGCCCACGGTAACAAAAGGCATGCCCAGAGTAGGTCGTAAGCAGGCTCGTCATGCTTGGCTAAATACTATGAAGATGTATGCCGAACAGGGCGATTATACCCACCTTGGTCACATTGGAAAAGCAGCAATTGAAGACGATGTGTCACTTAATCAGATGATGCAGGTTGCGGAAAAAACTGGTGTAGAACCTTTTATAAGGGCAATTAAAGCGACTCATAATATCCGTGAGCTGTCAAGTAGCCTCCCAATTCCGAAAAGTGAAATTTTTCGAATATCCCTCTTTATTGAAGCAGAACTTCCTCACCATCTTCATTCGCATGGTAAAACCTATTTAAGCCGTCGTAATACAGGCCTTGAGCGTACATTA
>JAYRNE010000382.1:0-7287 GCA_041912355.1 Chlamydiales bacterium | reverse complement strand
TGAGAGTATGGGATAGACGGGATAGTGCCATTAACAACGATAATAAGGATATAACGATACAAAGGATAAAAATAGATTTTTTGCTCTATCGTTCTTATCGTTATATCGCTGCTATCGTTAAAAATATCCTGCCACTCTACACAACCATGCACCTACTATTTTGGGGGATAAAAGTAGGGCGAAGCTTCGCCCCCCCCCTACAAGATCTAGGATGTAAAGACCTGTGCAAAAAAGAGGATCGCCTACGGCAGCAGGATAGGCAGGATCAGTGAATTGCCCCCAAAGCATCAGGAAGGGCTGTAGAGCCTACCTTTGTGGTATAATTAGCCAGAAACTTTCTTTTACATTTTGGATTTTTTGATTTCTTTTCTGAGCAGTCGCGAAATAGATTTAAATCAATGCAGTTTGCCATTGCTTGGTATCCTGCTGAATTTGGATGCAACCCATCGCCACTATTGTAGGCGGGAAGGAGCTTGTCTGGATGTAAAGGATCTCGTACAGCTTTATCAAAGTCTATAACTGCATCAAATCTGCCACTTGTTCTTATCCAGGTATTGATCTGTTGTCTCAATGCCTCTGCCTCAGGACAGGGATAGACGCCGCTAGAAGGAGTCAATGTTCCGCCATAAATTTTTATTCCAAGATCATGGCAACGATCGATAAACTGCACATAGGCTCCAGTTAACATATCAAACGTAGCAGGATAGGGATTTAATCCGCTAAAGCAATAAGAAACACCAATGTCATTGCCTCCATCCATGAAGATCACATATTTGACAGCAGCCTTTGTTAACGCATCAGTATCAAATCGACTAAGTGCATTTAGCCCAGCAGTCCATAGAGGCTCTCCTGGCAGTGGAACATTAAAGAGCACTTGATCAAGACTTACTCCTGAATTTACAACACCAAGCAGGTTCTTGTCACATTTTAGTCTGTAGGCAAGAAAGTCTGGATAGGTAGAATTTGTATCTAGGGTTGAATAGTTAAAGCTATTACCATCAGTGATTGAGTCGCCAAAACAGACAATAGCGCGTTTATCTTTTGAAGCAAGGACTTCTATATCTGCTACATAAAAACTTTGGGTTGTTGTTTCCGTAAATGGCACGCCGCTTTGATCTTGAGTGTAGTCTCCACTTGCTGCAGGGGTAATGTATGAGGTCTGTTCAGCAATTAAATGTCTAGGGCCTGGAAAGCTATTATCTAGCGGCAGATAAACACTTACTGCAAGATCACTAAAATCAGGAGCATCAAGGTGTACAGGATCACTTAAAATTGAGGCGTTTGGAGGAATAATAACAGTCGTCTCACCATTAAAAGTAAGTTGCCTATCTGATCCAGCCACTGTTGCTGGAGAGGCCCCATCTCGTAATGCTATATGAGCGCTACCGATTGTCATATAGGCATTATTATCAAATGAGTATATGTTTGATAAACGGACCCTGAAACAGGACCCTCCAAGGCTTATATGAGCGATGATGCGTATAGTCTGGTCATTAAACGTCATGCCAGGTAGATCATATTGTGGAGGGAATATAAGGGCACTTGTCTGAGGGTTTACTGGAGCTTGAGACCAAGTTGCAACCCAATGCTTTTGCTTTTTTGATTTTTTTGAATGCAAAACCCGATCACCATGGCTAAGAGCGGCAGGCTCTTGAGCTGAGAATGTGTAGCTTGTTGAAAAGAGCGTTATAGCTAGGGTTCCTAAATGTAAAAGCGAGCGCAAGTTCATATCCACCTCTAATGACGTTTATTTTTTGATACTAGGAATCAAAATAAAGTACAAGGAGACTTTTTCCTACAAGCCCTTTTTCTGGATCGCATCAAGGATCTCGATGAATTTTTTAGCATAGAGCGCTCCCCCACCTGCCTGATAGCCGAATTCACCAATTTTATTGCCATCAGGATCAAGCAAAATAACAGCAGGAAAACCACGATTTCTTCCTACAGGAAGTGATTTAAGGTGAAATTTTTCATAGAGCCTTTCATTTTGCTTTTTGAGCTCGACATCGAGCTTCGTATTACGCGGCAAATCGATTCTAACAAAAATGAACTTTCCTTTTAATTGCTGCTGAAACTCGGGATCTAGGAGAATTTCAGACTCCATCTTTTTACTCCAGGGACACCAGTCAGAACCTGTGAAGCAAAGAAAGACGATCTTATTTTGGACCTTTGCCTCATTCATCGCTGCACTATAATTCGTAGTCCACTTAAGAGCAGAATTTTCCTCTTTTGCGAAGGCAAAAGAGCCTCCAAACGATACTGCAAGTGCTAATACAAGGGTAAAAATCTTCATCATAACCTTACTCCATATTTGATAACGAAATATAGTAAAATGTCCCATTTTGCTACAGAAAAAACTCCACAATTCCTGTTGACATATTGGATATAGTATGCTATATTGAATAGAAAAGGAGCAAAAGTATGCACACAAATAACGTAGCAGTATTTAGAGGCATGACAGAAGCCGAAGTTACAAGGGCCTATGATGTTATGAAGCCTGAAGTGTTCGCATGGCTTACAAAAAACCGAGAAGAGGCCTTAGTAGTAGAAAAGAGGCTAAAACCCATAAAAGATGTTTCCTACGGTTCTGATGAAAGGCAAAAGCTAGACATTTATGCACCTCAAGATGCCAAGGGACTTCCTGTGTTAATAGATATTCATGGAGGAGGCTGGTGCATGGGATCAAAAGAGCCTCGAGCAATACCTGCTGAGCCTGTTATGAAGCATGGCATGGTATGGGTCTCTATAAACTATGGATTTGCCCCAAAGCATACACTTGATGCAATTATAGATCACGTGCGACAAGCAATTGGCTGGCTATACAGAAATATCGCAAGCTATGGAGGCGACCCTGAACGCATGTACTCAACGGGAAATTCTGCAGGAGCCCACCTTGCAGCTACAGCTCTTATGCCAGGCTGGCATGACGCCCACAAGGTGCCCCACGATGTAATAAAGGGTGCTATCTGTGTCTCTGGCGTCTATGACATGCAGAGTATCTGTTTTGCAAATATAGAATCGAAAGAGGCTTTAAAGCTATCGCTTGATGATGCCAAAAGAGGAAGCCCCCTTTATCATCTACCAAACCATGCGCCTAAAGTCATTTTAGCCTATGGACAAAATGAGCCTCCAGGGTATTCGCTTGAAGCAAAAGCATACGCCAAAGCCCTCGCCTCAGCCGGCAAAGAAGCAAAGGTTATCGAAGTTGCCAACGTGGACCACTTTCCCATCATGAACGAGTTCTTGAATGTTGAAGGCGAACTATTCAAGGCCCTTTTAATCATGATAAAGGGATAGTGGACTAGCTGCCATTCCTCTCGGAAAATTGTTTAGGCAAAAAAAGCTTGCTTCGCCCAACTTTAAGAATGAGGGCCGTGCGTAGATTGTGCATATCTTTATGTGAAGTTACACACAATACACGCACGGCCCCCACACTAGGCAGGCACGATCAGAACCTTTTCTTTTTCCATCGTTATTATCGTTATATCGTTCTTATCGTTAAAACAGCCAAGAGCATGCGGCAAGTCCCAACGATAAGAACGATATAACGATAATAACGATGGAAAAAAGAGAAGGGGCTTTGATAGCTACAATCATCACTATGAATTTAGACTTTTTGACACCCCACACAGCCCCTCAAATCCTTGACAACAATCATTAAACTTATACAGTAAAGCTACATTGTTTAGAGGTTTTTATGAACATCCCCACTGATCGCAGTGAAAGAATAGAGTTTTTTTATAACCACAACAAAAAAACCCACCTTGATACTTCCCCATTAACGATTCCAGCTGAAAAGCGATCACGTTACTACTATTTGAATGGGGAGCTCGGCGCATTGTGCGAGAAACTGGACACAACCTATAACAACCTTACGCGGGTAGACTATGATACAAAGAGTAATGCCTTTTGGCGCATTTGCAAAAAAGTTTTACTTTTCATTCCGGCGGTTTTTGCCCATCGCATAAGCTCTTATATCTATGCGAAGAAGGGTGAAGAAATTACAGATTATGACGACCAGATTCAAGCTTGGGAAAAAAAAATAGGACGCTTGAATTTTAAAGATCGCACACCGGAAATTATCGATGGCTTAATACGCAGTAAAATATCCCCATATGAGATAGAAGCAGATTTTATTCAGTGTCATACACTCGACAAGTCAGCCAACTTGGCTAGATCCTTTCCCCAGCCATGGGCCCACGATAGAAAAGAGATTGATTTAAATGACGATGTTGATTGCGCAGCAAAGAGAATTATTATTATCTCTCCTCTATCTACTAAGGATAGTGAATTTTATGGAGAAGATAAAACGATGGGTGGGCTTCATAAGAAAATGGAAATGATCGCGCCCGATACACCACACATGCCTAAAGAACTCCTACCAAAATTAAACGAAGCTTTAAATAAAACAGAGTTTATTTTTCTTGACCCGTTACAGCCGATCACCCAAAGCTTTATTGAAAGCATCAAGGATACTCTCAAGACCTGGAAGAGAGACTAATCCTCTAAGTCAATCCCGGGGCGGTGATTTAATCACATTCATTAGTGCGTAAGGGCCGTGCATGGATTGTGCACATCTTTATGCACATATGACACATATTTCGTAGCTATGATTGTAGCTATCAAAGCCCGTTCTCTTTTTTCCATCGTTCTTATCGTTATATCGTTCTTATCGTTGGGACTTGCCACATGCTCTTGGCTGTTTCAACGATAAGAACGATATAACGATAAGAACGATGGAAAAAGAGAAGGTTCTGATCGTGCCTACCTAGTTTTAATTTTTCCAGAAATTTAGGTTACTATTGAGCTGTCGCTAGCTCTGGCTTGTAATGTAGGAAACTTCTCTTTCCCATAGTCTGCACCTCAACGCGCTACACTATGGGCTATCATTAAAATCGTTCCTTCGGAACGTAGAAAACAGGACATTTTTTTGAGGGAATTATAAAGAGATAAACAGTAGAGTTTTAGACCTATTCTTTTGACCCTACGCACGGTCCACACACTTAAGGAGGCAAACCCAAATCTTTTTTAAGTTTTAGTGTAAATTCATCTAAGCTGCCTGCCTCATAAAACTTCTCATTACCATATAAATCGGTAATCATAAATCCCAGCTTTCCCTCATGAAGAGTAGGGCTAAATTGGTGCTCTTTAAGCGAATATTCAGCAGTTTTAATATAAAGTATCGCTTTATTTGGATCCTTACCACTGCCTGGGAGTACTAATGTAGACCCTATAGGTTTATTAGATAAATTACTTCGTTCCTTCCACTCTTTTTGAAAATCCATTTTTTTAAGTTCTGGCATATAGCTATCAAATAAGCCCTGCAACTTTGTACCCTGCTCGTTAAAGTATTCGCCAATACCATCTTGCATCTTACGCATTACCATTCCATAACTTTCTCCGCTCTCTTCGTACTTTTTACCTCCAAGGGTAAAGGCTACATGATAAACTGTTTTGCCTTCTTCTAAAGTGGTAGTTAACTCATAGAGTATTTGCTGAATTTGAGTTACATTTTTAAAAGTAGGTGTTTTTATATAAATACTCTCTTTTCCGATAACTTGCGTTCCGATAGGTGCATTGAATAGTAAAGAGTATGCTTTCTCTTCGCTAAACTCACTAACAAAGCCAAAAAGAGGGCTCGTTGCGGCTTCAAGCCTATTCCATAAAAGAGGCGCTTTTACAAGCACCTCCGGTCCAAGCTTATCGGTAGCAAATTGCTCCATCTTACTTTCAAATTTAAAAATAGAGCTTGCTACATCTTGAAATGTTTGTTTATCTGCACGGCTACTGATTCCAGCAGCATGTATGTCTGTAGCAGCGCCAAGAGATGTCTCAAGAATCTCAAAGTCCTTTTTAGTAAAGCCCCAAGAATCTGCTATATTTTTGCTATTAGCCTCTAAAGCGACTAGGCGGTTATACGAATCACCTATTGCTCTAACTGACTCAAACCGATTATTTTTATATTGTGAAGGGTTGTTTAGTATTCCCGTGATAAGCCTTGTAACATGAAAGAATGTATCATGCATAAGCTCTTTACCCCTCGATACAAGGCAGTCGTCAGTAAGATAGGCGTGTGTGAATTCTAAATCACCGGCAATACCATCAGAGTTATGGAAGGTAATAGGAGGAAGCTCGAGATTTTTCTCTCTGAGCTTATTCCAGCGAACCTGCAAGGCATCGCTATCTGGCAATGTTACAATTAATGAATGATCTTTAGTGTATTTCACCTGGATGCCTAAATCATTTAAAAACAGCTTAATTAAAATCGCCTTCTGCGGATTGCGAGAGGCTCCAATTAAAGTAATGCCATATTTATCATAAGCCTGTTGCAGTGTCAGCGTTTCGCTTTCCCCTATTTTTTTTGCAACTTCTTTTGAAAGATGCATCTCTTTTTCATTATTTGATACTGAATAGGCGTAGTTAACATCACTTTGCTTAGGCTCACCCGCTGGATAGGGACTTTTTGCTAATCGCTCTTTATCAGATGTATATATAAAGTCAAAGAGCTCACCACCGCCCTCATTTGGTCTTGAGTCAATACAGTCCCACCATTCTGAATGTTTTTCGCTAAGCTTTTTCTCTTTTGCTGCTTGATCAAGAGTCTCAAGTTTTTCATGTTCAGTTTCTACCTTCTGTAAAAAGCCTGCTTTTCCTTTCCAGCTATCTGGCATTCCTTTTAAAAATTCAATATAAGCTTTACGCTCAGTAGAAGAAAGCTCTGAAAGGTTTACCTTAGTAACATGAGCCTCTAGTGAATGAGTTACTGCTGAATCTTGAGAATTCTCCCCCAATACTCCCCTTTTAACCCTTTCAACACTTGTCTCTTGTGGAGAAGGCGATTTAGGGGGTAGCCCCTGTGGTAGCAGACTGCTTGCATCATCTGGCTTTACTTCCATAGATCACTCCTCACTATAAACTTTATTATACATAAAAGGCAATTGAAATTAAATTATTTTTTATAATTATAGGATAATAAAAAAGCCCTCTAGGCCAGAAGGCCTGAGGGCTTTTTGTTTAGACTGCAAAAACCTGCTAGTGCTTCTCTACAATAAGAGTAACACCATCAGGTCCCGTCCCTACACCCGCTAAGTCAACGGCTTTTGCCTTATTTGGAAAGTTGCATTTGAATTTGCAATCTTTTACAACAGCAGTTGCATAATCGAGAGTTTGGAAAGTATCGTCAGTTTCTAGATTAGTAACACTACCTGTTGCACCACCAACTAAAATGGCGCCACCTGTACCATCTATTGCCTTATTGCACTTGAACGTGCACTTTTCTATTTCTGC
>JAYRNE010000381.1:0-1830 GCA_041912355.1 Chlamydiales bacterium | reverse complement strand
TTACAGCATGCATGCTCACGATGACTTTTTTAGCCTGCTTTGAAGCAATGTCTATGGCATTTTTAAACTGCAGGTAGCTTACAAATGTCAAGGGACCATCTACGACAACTACAGCCGTCTCCCCGCTTTTTTCAACAGTAATGATAGGAAAGAAGAGTTTTTTTAGAGAATTTCCTCTTAGCAAAAAGAGGAAAAACTTCATTAAAATGCCTGCGACAACGCCGAGCAGAAGATCTGTTACTATCGTCACAATAAACGTTGTAAAGAAGATAATAAACTGATCCTTACCCACGTGATAGGCATGA
This sequence comes from Chlamydiales bacterium, assembly GCA_041912355.1. Lineage (GTDB taxonomy): Bacteria > Chlamydiota > Chlamydiia > Chlamydiales > FEN-1388 > SZAS-7. Next base: position 1,525 of record JAYRNE010000381.1, on the reverse strand, counting down.
ATAAACTCTTTTGGGGAGGCAAGACGAAGGCCAACATAGATAAGTATTGCTGCTAAGGCAGATAAAGGAATAAGGTTTAACACGCCAGGCAGAAAGAGTACTGCAAGCAGCATAAAGAACCCATGAAAGAAATTTGCCCATACGGACGTTGCGCCATAATCAATATTTGCTTTGCTGCGCACAATTTCTGAAATCATGGGCAGGCCGCCAATGGATGCACTCACAAGATTCGCAATACCAGTAGCGCGAAGATCGGCATTAAGGTCCGAGGGTTTCATGCGTATAGAATCTACAGCGCAGACGGTAAGAAGCGATTCTATAGAGCCAACGATAGCAAACATCAAAATATACTTAATACTAACAGGGCTAAATATCTGCGAAAAGTCTGGAAACTGAACAGCCTGCAAAAGCGAGCCTTTAGGCTCTAAGTTAATAAGAAACTTTGGCGCTACATTGAAATAGAGAGCTAGCGGAATTGCAACAGCCAAGATAACAATAGATGATGGAATAAAGGCCACGCGCTTAAGTTTAGGCCAAAAGAGCACTATGCAAAAGGCAACAAACCCGATAAAAAAGATGGTAGGGTTAAATGAAAGCGCCTGAGAGGGAAAGTAAAATAAAAGCTCGTGCGACTTAGAAACGGTTGGCGTTATTCCCACAAGTACATAGGCCTGCTTTGCAATAATGATAACCCCAATAGCAGCCAGCATACCGTGAATAACAGATGGGGGCATAACTTCGGCAATAACGGCCTTCTTCAGTAACGCTATAATAATTTGAATAATAGCTGCAACAACGCCAACAGCAAGGGCGAGCTTATACCCCATTAGCGCATCTCCCTGCCCAAGCTCCTGCACTGCCCCAAGCACGATAACAATCATGCCAGCAGCAGGGCCCTTAATCGTAACACTCGAACTTCCACAAAAAGAGGCAACCATACCTCCGATAATGGCAGTAAAGATGCCCGCAATAGGCGGAAATGAACTTGCAATAGCAATTCCCAAGCAAAGTGGCAAAGCTAATAAAAAAACACTAAAACCAGCGATTATATCATTTCTATTCATGCCAATTAGCCTACAATAGCGTGCGTTTTGCCTCAACAGAAAAAAGCTCTAGTCTGGTATACTTTCCCGCCTTATGACATCTTCCGTAGCAAAAACAACACTTTATCAAGAACTTCGGAGCTGTGTAGATAGTAAAGCTCCCAAGAAACAAGATGCACTAATAAGCTTTTTAAAGAGCGACCTTTCGCAGCCACTTACAGCCCTTTTAGATCGCGTTATTAAAAAAGAGAAGAAAAGCGATGATAAGTGGCGCGACATGATGGCTCTTTTCAAAAATAGTCTAGCTCTTAAAAAGCATTGCGGGGCCTCATTTGACACCGTACTACGCAAGGCTGAAATCTGGACCCTCTACTTCCAATGGCTCACTATACTTCATCAAAATAGACCAGCCGATAGCAGCATACAATCTGCTCTTAAAGTAAAAGAGCTTATCTATACCATCAAGGACCTCTTTTTTCAGG
>JAYRNE010000380.1:0-2892 GCA_041912355.1 Chlamydiales bacterium | reverse complement strand
TGTCCTTTTGGTCCTTTTTTCCTAGAAAAAATCGCAGCTCGCATGCGAAAATCTGTCGCAATTATGAAAACTATGACTAGACAAGAGTATGAAGCGCTTTGTGATGAAGTTTGGCATCATAATAGGCTCTATTTTCAAGAAGCGAAACCAGAAATTTCTGATGATGAGTTTGACAAGCTTGTAAAGAGGCTTGAAGAGGTTGAAAATGAGCATCCGGAATGGATTTCTGATACTTCTCCTACGCGTCGCCTTGGTGAAAAACCATTAGAAGGCTTTAAAGAGGTGGAGCATAGGCAGGTTATGCTCTCACTAGAAAAGGCCTTTTCTGAGGAAGATGTAGCTGATTTTCATAGGCGCATGCAGAAGCTTTTGGAAACGCCCTCTGTAACCTATTGCGGCGAGCTAAAATTTGATGGGCTTGCAATTTCAGTGACCTACGAACAGGGGCGCCTTGTGCGTGCTGTTACACGTGGAGATGGTCGTGTAGGAAGCGATGTAACGCCAAACTTAAAAACCATAAAGATGCTGCCTCTACGCTTAGCGGCAACTGATCTTCCAGATGATTTAGAAGTGCGTGGCGAGGTCTTTTTGCCAAAAGCAGCCTTTAACAAGATGAACGATGAGCGAAGAGAACTAGACCTTCCTCTTTGGGCAAATCCACGTAATGCCGCTGCAGGCTCACTTAAGCTTTTAGATCCTAAAGAGGTGGCAAAGCGCACTGACTTATCTGTAGTCTTTTATGGTATAGCTACAAATGCCAAGAATCTTCCTAAATGCCAGTTTGACGTGCATCACTACTTAGCTGATATCGGACTTCCAACGCCTGCTACCTTCTTAAAGCCCTACGGCAAGTTTCCAAGCCTAAAGCGGCTTCACTCAGTAGCTGAAATTATGCAGTTTGCTGATGATGTAGCAAAGGTGCGAGAGTCCCTTCCTTTTGCTATTGATGGTGTTGTTATTAAGGTAGATAATCTTGCTTCTTTCGACACTCTTGGAACAACAGGCAAACACCCACGAGGGGCAATTGCCTACAAATTTTTGGCAGAACAAGCCTGGACAACTCTCAATGATATCGTTGTGCAGGTTGGAAGGACTGGCGTGCTTACTCCCGTAGCAAACTTAGAGCCTGTACAGCTAGCAGGAAGCTGTATATCCCGTGCAACGCTTCATAACTTTGAAGAGCTAGAGCGTAAAGACATTCGTCCTCACGACTATGTCTGCATAGAAAAGGGGGGAGATGTTATCCCAAAAGTCGTTGCGGTAGATCGGCATAAAAGAAAGAGCACATCCCATCCCTTTAAGCCGCCAGAGTACTGTCCAAGTTGCCACACGAAAGTTATAAAAGACCCTCACGAAGTAGCTTGGCGCTGCCCTAATAGTTCTGGCTGCTTCGAGCAGATACTGAGAAAGCTTGTCCACTTTGCTTCAAAAAGCGGCTTAGAAATAGAGCATCTTGGGGATAAGGTGATGGAGCAGCTTGTTCGTAAGGGTTTTGTAAAGAAGTTTTCCGATATCTTTAAGCTGAAAGCTGAAGAGCTAGCCCAGCTAGATGGGTTTAAAGAAAAATCTGTAAAAAATCTTTTAGAGAGCATAGATAAAGCGAAAAAGGCCACACTCTCGCGCCTTATTATGGCGCTAGGAATACGCTACTGCGGAAGCCAGATGGCCGATGAGCTTGCCCGTACGACAAAGAGCCTAGACAAGTTAATGCACCTGAAGAGGGATGAGCTATTAGAGATCCCAGGGGTAGGGGAGAAGGTGGCGACATCTCTTGTTGAGTACTTTGCCGAAGAGGAAAATATAAAAGAGCTAAAGGCCCTTCAGGACCTTGGCGTAAATACAGAGGTTGAGCACGTTGCCTATGACGAGTCCCATCCCTTCTTCAATAAAATGGTTGTCATTACTGGTACACTTTCAACCATGGGCCGAAACGAGGCTATAGAAAAGGTGCGCTCATTTGGTGGCCGTTCAGCTGACACCGTCAGCAAAAAGGTGGACTATTTGGTTGTGGGGGACTCTCCTGGCTCTAAGCTAGAAAAGGCCCAAAAGCTGGGAATAACGGTTCTCACTGAAGATGAATTTTTGAAAAAACTTTTGGAGTGACTCACTTCAGTGAGTCTTTCCGACGGCCGATTTATCGGCCGCCTCGAGTGCGTGCGCTGCGGCCGATAAATCGGCCGCGGGAAAGACCCATTAAAGTGGGTCACTCCAAATTTTAGCTAATAACCGCTAATTTAGGCTGCACCAGCTCCCCAATGAGCGTCTGGTGGCTGAAGGTGTGGATGCGGACTTTTTGGAGCGTGCCTACGAGTGAGCTTGGTCCCTTAAAGTGGACGTTTTTCCAGCAGCGGGTGCGTCCTTTTAGGTAATCATTATTTTCGCCTGTAGTGGATTCTACTAGCACTTCTACTTCATGGCCCAAAAGCTCTTGGCGCTGCTTTGTGTAGATTTCGTTTTGCAGTGCGATAAGCCTTTGAAGGCGCTCTTCCTTTACAGCTTCTGGAATATCGTCCTTCCAGCGCATTGCAGGGGTGCCTTTTCGGGCGCTATAGGCAAAGAGAAAGGCTACAGAGTATTCAAGCTCTTTTAGTACATCATAGGTTTCTTGAAATTCATCGTCTGTTTCTGTGGGGAAGCCTACGATAATGTCTGTTCCTAAGGCAACGTTCGGCACAATTTCTCGTAAAAGGCGTACCTTTTCTAGGTACTCTTCCTTCGTGTAGAGGCGGTGCATCTTACGTATAATGCGGTCTGAGCCTGCTTGAATGGGGAAATGCACGAATTCGCAGAGCGTAGGAAGGTCGCGAATAGCTTCCATAAGCTCTCTAGTAATGTCTACAGGGTGGCTTGTCATGAAGCGGATGCGTTCTATACCTTCTATAGCGTCGATCT
>JAYRNE010000379.1:0-3260 GCA_041912355.1 Chlamydiales bacterium | reverse complement strand
TTAAAAACCTCAAAGAACACCTTATACGCAACCTTCCAAAAGGCCTGGATGTCACAATCACATCTGACCATGGCTGCAGGGCCTACTGGGCAAATAGCAATTCGAAAATTGTAAAGCTTGTAGCTAGTGCTTATGAAGAGGTCCTTGAAAAGCCTTGCCAGTACATCCTCTCAGGCGGCTCTATCCCCATCACCATCGAACTTGCTGAATACAGCAAGGCCGATACCGTCCTCATGGGCTATGGCCTAGACACCGACCAAATTCACGCTCCAAACGAGCACTTTGGCCTTGACCGCTTCGAACAAGGCTTTTTGACGATGGGACGAATTTTTGCAAAATTAAGTGTGGCTTAGGGAGTTTCGCCTTTTGGATTAATTAGTGCACAAGAATCTCTGCCAGCTCCTCAGGATGGGATAGAAAGGGAAAATGGCCCGACTTCATCCTAATAACTCTGCATGGATAATGGTCGATGTTTACTTGCTGCGTAATGGGGTGCACATCGCGATCCTCTTCACACAGGATATAGGACCGTTTTTCTTTTGCCCTGCCAGAATCCTGCCACATCACTTTTGCAGTAATTGGTGCTATAGGTTGAGGCTGCAGCTGAGGAACAGCCCATTCTACAACTTTTTCGGGGCAGTCAAAATAGAGCATCTTTCCTGCCTGAGAAAGGTCTAGACTCTGGGTAAAGCCATCTGGATTATCGATAATTAATGACGGAAGATCTGAAGGCCCCCCACTAAGGGCAATATCAAGTAGTGATTGCCCTTTCTGTGGCATATAGGCGGCAATCAAAAAAAGATGATCTATTTTTTTAGGAAGCTCATCTAAAAGTGGCGCCGCAATCATTCCTGACATAGAGTGTGCGACAAGAATAACCGGCTCATCAAAACGGCTAATTTCTCGCTTAAGCCAGTCGTAATAGAGCTGATAGGTAACTTCAGCAAGCGGATACTGATTCAAACCATGGCCAGGCAGATCCACACTGTGTACGCGATGGCCCTTACTTCTTAAGATGGCAGCTAGAAGCTCCCAACACCACGCCCCTTGCCACGCGCCATGAACAAGCACATACTGCTTAGATTTTTCGGCCATCTACCACAACCATGTCGAGCTTTTTAAAATTAGCTGGTCCCTCATCCAACCTCTCTTACACTTACTTTTGGAGTGCTTTTCTTAAGCTCATCAAATTGCTTAACAAGCTGCATAAGCTCCTCTTCAGAGGCTTTTCCCGAGTGGATCTTCATTTTAATGGATTCGCGCTCATACATCCAGTTGCGGTCCTTAATGCGCTGTATGGTTTCTATTAAATGCTCCTTAGCACGCTCGCGATTTACCTTTTTATTAAGAACTTCTGATAAAAAGAGCGGCATTTCATCTGTAGTGCCTGCAACAGAAAGCTCTAAGAGGTCCACGCCTCGCTTTTCTAAAAGTGTGGTAAGCACCTTATCGTAGAGAGTTTGTGCAAGGTCTATGCGAAGGTCTGTCGCTCGTATATTATCCTTACATAGATCTACGATAGTATTATCAGAAGGGCCTGATATGATAAGCCAGCGAAGCAGGTCCTGCTCTAAAATACGGTCTGGGTCTACTGCTCGCATCTGGTCGCTCGCTACACTTCTTTTAAAAAAGAGGGTGCGTGGCTGCAGCACGTCAATGCCCAACAGCTCTTCCGGAACCTTTGTGAGTGCTGCTAGCTTTTTTAGGCTTTCATGCACCATCACGGTGTTATCCCACTCGCGAATACGCAAAACAAGCTCTTGGATAATTTTATTTTTTTCTGCTGGAGAATCCCCCTCCAGGTATTTTGAATTATGCTGCCACAAGAAGGCAAGATACTCTTTGGCATCTAGTAGTGCCTCAGTAATTGCAATGGGTCCGCGCTTTGCAAGGAGGCTATCAGGGTCTTGCCCAGGGCTTAGTGTTGCCACAAGAACCTCTACGCCTCTTTTTTGAAAGAGGTGCCCCACCTTTACCGATGCTTCCTGTCCTGCATTATCGCCATCTAGCAAAAGATAGACTCGGCTCACGCCAAGCTGACACACTTCATTCACATGCTCTTCGCCAAAGGCAGTTCCTAAAGCTGCTACTGTCAGGTCAAATCCGTGATAGATCATGCGTAAAGCATCAAGACCGCCTTCAACGATGATAGCATGCTTTTGCTTGATGATGCGCTTACGCGACGCTGCTAGGCCAAAAAGAACGCGCGATTTTTTAAATAGCGGTGTCTCAGAGGTATTTATGTACTTACCCCCAAAGGTGCTCTCTTTCATCTTTCTAGCCGAAAAGCCAATAGTAGCCCCTGTTACATCAAGAATAGGAAACATAAGGCGCTCTTGAAAAAACTCGCGCATACGCCCCTGGCGATCTGCCACAAGCCCTACCTCTTTTAGCTCTTCGTCCGTAAAGTGGGCCTGGTGCATGTATTTACGAAACAGCCCCTCAGCACGAGGCGAAAGCCCCACCTGGAAGGTGTGGATGAAGTCTAATGTTATGCCACGCTTATAGAGATATTCAAGGGCATCTCTACCCTCTTCAGTATGCAGAAGATATGTTTGGTAAAAGCGGCTTGCAGCATCGAGGCAGTCTTTAAGGCGGCTTTTATTAGTAGTTTTAACCTCACTTACCCCATCAAGCACTTCCAAGTGCACCGAAAAACGCTCTGCAAGCTGCTGGACGGCATCACTAAAGCTTAGGCGAAGGTGAGTCATAAGAAATTGTATAGCATCGCCATGGGCCCCACAGCCAAAGCAGTGGTAATGAGAGTCACCCTTATTTACAACAAACGAGGGTGAGCGCTCCTCATGAAAGGGACAAAGCGCCTTCATAGCCGCCCCTGCCCTCTTTAAGTCAATATGCTGCCCGATAACCTCTGCGAGGTCTATGCGACTTCTCAGGGTCTCTAAACTTTCTTTTGTAAATCTAGCCATGCCAAAATTGTGCCAGACGGCCCATCTTCAGAGCAAGGAAATAGCGCATGAAAATATGCCTTGAGTTCGTGTAGGCCAATTTTAATACGCCTAGTATTGTTTGTCTAAGAGGTTAGGGTTAAAGATGCCCTTGAACTTTCTGGCGATATATTTTGCAGATTTCAAGCTTGGTGATGTCGCGATCTTCTTGATGGACAATCGCTTTTGAAAGGCGGGCTTGGAAGTCTTGCCAAGGTAATCTGCCCGCTTCTAGCCAGCTGTTGATGCTGTAGAGTACTTCTGAAATTTCAAAGCTTGTGAGCTTTCCCTCGAGGGTGCGGATGAAGGATA
>JAYRNE010000378.1:0-4189 GCA_041912355.1 Chlamydiales bacterium | reverse complement strand
TGGCAAAAATCGCCTACATAATTTTAGGCTTTAAACGTACTTTCCAATAAAGTGCGTGCATGAATTTAAAAGCGGTGCACAGCTGCCCCGCACTCCAGAAAAAGAAAAGGACTTAAAAGAACGACTAGTAGTCGTCCTTTTAAGTCTTTTTGGCTTATGTCCCTTTTTTGGGCAAAGCTTTATGCTTTTATAGCTCCAAATGGCTTCATGATGACAGCTGCGCTTAAGCTTATGCAAGCAAGTGTCGCTGTAAGGTAAGCCGCTTTCAAGAGTGGTGATTTGCTGTTTCTGCAGGCAGCATAGAAGCCAATGCCAGTTAGAAGTAATACGCCGCTTAGGCCATATTCAGATTTCAGGGCTCTTACAACAGGAGCAAGAAATGCAGGAACTTGGATAGTTTGAATTTTTGCAAGAACGCCTGCAAGTTTCGGTGTTACGTATCCAATAACTCGGCCGCACTGGGTGCCAACTTGCTTACCAAAAGAAACTGCGCTGTTTGCAATTGTTTTAAATGTTTCTGCAATTGGCTGACTGACTGCTGAACAACTAAGTGACATAAAAATACCTCAGATTTTTTAGATAAAAAACGTTTTACATTAAATGGTCATACGAATTTATATATTCTAAAGCCCTATAAAAAATCAAGACTTTGTTGCCTCTAGCTTACCACACTTCGATTTAAGATTGCGTAAAGCTTTCATAAATTCTGGTATTGTCATGCGTTTAAAGGGGTCTGGCTCTAAAAGGCGCGACATAATCCAAAAGAGCTCTTTTTCGGGAGTTTTTGGAGGCGTTTTGCTAGCTTCGTAGACGTAGGCTGCCTCTTGTTTTTGCAGGCGTATTGCCTCTTTACGTTTTTCCTTGGCTTTTGATTTATTTTTAAGAGCTCTATAGGCAAGTGAGCCCCAAGGATTTGCCTCTTGTAGGTATACCTCGTAGATCATCTCTCCAAGAGCATAGGCATCTTCTGCTTTTGCTAAAAATAGGGGATCTCCCTTTAAAGAGGGGTGTTCAAGAAGGTCTGGAGCTGTGTATCGCAATGTTCCATACCCTCTTTTTCTCTTTCTTAGCTGACTCTCTTTTGTGGGTATATAAGCATGGCCAAAGTCAATAAGCTTGCCGTGAACACGGCCGGAAGAGTCCTTTTTAAAAAGTACATTTTTTGCCTTTACATCGCGATGGACAATGCCATCCTCGTGCATCTTAAGAAGGGCTTTGCCAACGTCATGAAGTACTATTAAAAGATCCTCTAATGATATTGTTTTTCTCTTTTCTTCTGGGGTAAATTCAGTGAAGATATAAAGGTCATGATCATAGACTTCTTGAAGGATAAGCGTCTTTGTTTCGTAGGGGCGGTTTTTCGCATTGTAGCGCAGCCAGCTTATGATTTTGCCATAGCGAAGTTCATACTCGATTTCAGATTCTGGAATGTACTCGTCGGCTTTATTGCGAACGTGAGCTACCCGCCTTGCAGCTATTGCTGTATCGCCACTTAGAGCTACTTCAACAGCATCGGAGACGCGCTTAAAGGCGCCTTCGGCATAAAGGTCGCCATGGCTTTTGCTTAAAATGGTAAAGGTGCGCCTTGTAGGGTCTAAAACGCAAGAGCGGCATATATTTTGGTCGGTACCACGAAGGTATACTGGATGGCTAGTTTGGCTTATGGTTTCAAGTACAGAATCTGCAACAAGACATACTTCAAACATATCTATGGGCTGAAGTTTATGTCTTCCAAACTCGATTTTAGAAAGAGCATCAATTTCACTTGCGATTCGTGCAGCTTGTGATGGCGTTTGGCCGTAGGGGCAATTCTGAAGAGTTGTTATGAGAAATTCCTTAGAAAGCTTGTTGATGCCGCACTTTTCTGCAAGATCCTGCTTGAGAGGGTTAGGATTACTTTGCACAACTGCCTGCTGAATTACGTGCTGGCAGTAAAGTGTTTTAAACTGTTCAAACTCTTTTGCTGCAGATTTATCGGCACCAAGAGCGTAGTAGATGTCCTCGCCATTTTTATCGCGCACCATATCCTGAAAGAGCTTTGTAATGGTGGCGGCTTCCTTTGTTAAAAGTGCCTTCTTGGCATCTTGTAGAGTCACTGCCTTTTCAATCTTTAGCTTTAAAAACTGCGACTCTAGATGTTGGATCTCTTTGAAAAGGTGTTTTGGAACGACTTTCTTTTTCTTATGTGCTTTTGAGGGCATTAGTGCTGTATGAGCGCTTGTAACTTTGCCAACGATAGGCATAACAACTCCAGTTTCGTTTTTCGCTGTTTTAATAAAAACGCATTTTTATTCGAAGAAAAAAACAAACTATGTAAAGGACAAAAGGACCAAAAAGACATAAAGGACCAAAAGGACTTTCGCGAACAGTTATTGTTGTCCTTTATGTCCTTTTTGTCCTTTAAGTCCTTTTCTGTTATACTTAAGCTAAAATGGAGATAACCTATGGCAGAAATTGAAGACCGTCTTAAAGAGCTAGAAGAGAGACTCACTTCAATGTGGAGGTATCTTTGACTTAGGTCTAAAAGAGACTGAACTTGAAGAACTTGAAGTAGAAATGACCCTTCCGGGCTTTTGGGAAGACCAAACTCGTGCAAATCAAACCATTAAAAAGGCAAACCTTTTAAAGTCGTGGCTTGATCCTTATAAGGATTTAGCAAGAAGGTGCTCTGACGTTAAGGCCCTAATTAGGGAGGCTATTGAGGCTCAGGATGTCGCCTTCTTGGCAGAACTTAATGAAGAGCTCTTAGCTGTCGACAAAGAGGTCTCAGCACTTGAAACCCGCAAGATGCTCTCTGGCCCGATGGACCCGAATAACTGCTTTTTATCCGTAAATTCTGGCGCTGGCGGCACTGAGGCATGTGACTGGGCCCAGATGCTTCTTCGCATGTATGAGCGCTGGGCAACTAAACATAGCATGAGCGTAGAAGTGGTAGATGTGCTTGAGGGTGATGTTGCAGGCATAAAAAGCGCAACTCTTAAGGTGACAGGGCAGTTTGCTTATGGCTACTTAAAGGCTGAAGCTGGCGTACATAGGCTTGTGAGGATCTCTCCTTTTGATTCTAATGCAAGGCGCCACACAAGCTTTGCAGCGGTTGATATAACTCCAGAAGTCTCTGACGACATAGAAGTTGAGGTCAGGCAGGAAGATTTACGGGTCGATACCTACCGCGCATCAGGCGCAGGTGGCCAGCACGTCAATAAAACAGACTCTGCCGTTCGCATGACGCACATTCCTACAGGCATTGTGGTCTCTTCTCAAAGCCAAAGAAGCCAGATCCAAAACCGGGAAAGTTGCCTAAAAATGCTAAAAAGTAAGCTTTATGAGCAAGAAATGCTTGAAAGACAAAAGAAAATAGACGAAATGTCAGGAGAGAAGAAAAAAATTGAATGGGGCAGCCAGATACGGAGCTACGTCTTTCAGCCCTATACGCTTGTTAAAGATGTACGTACAAAGGCGGAAACAGGTAACGTCCAGGCAGTTATGGATGGCGATATCGATTTATTTATAGAAGCTTATTTAAAAAGTAATGGATAATAGTATGTCAGATAATCTACAGTTTAGTACACCAGATGATGAAAAGGTAATGCCAGGGCTTACTGTGCGTTACACAGTGCCGCAAGATGCAGATTTTCTTAAGGCATGGCTCTTGGATCCGGAGATAAGTACTTGGTTTCCAATGGCTAATGAATTTGAAGTGGAGGATGCCGTTCGTCGCTGGATCTCCTTTAGCCGCGTAAAGTCCTCTCTTACTGCCGAGCTTAACGGCAAGCCCGTGGGTATTGTCACCCTCTACGTACAGGCCTATAAAAAGCTTATACACCAGGCTGAATTTGGTATTATTGTAGCTACAGGCATGCGAAACCAGGGGATAGGCTCCTTCCTTATGCGCAGCATGATGCGCCTTGCTAAAGAGCAGTTTCACCTAGAGCTAGTTCACCTCCAGGTCTACGCCGAAAACCCTGCCATCCGCCTCTATAAGCGTTTTGGCTTCCGCGAATTTGGCCGCCAGACCCACTGGATTAAGGAAACTGATAGGTATGTTGGAAGAATCTTTATGGAAAGATTTTTGTAGAAAAGGACCAAAAGGACGAAAGGACCAAAACGACCAAAAGGACATAAAGGACAAAGGACCAAAAGGACAACAATAACCCTATCTGCTGTCCTTTATGTCCTTTGTCCTTTATGT
>JAYRNE010000377.1:0-8746 GCA_041912355.1 Chlamydiales bacterium | reverse complement strand
TGTGAACTTGCCGAAAAGCTTTTAGCTTTTGATTTAGTTTAAACCTAGATTGCGTCGATTTAGCGTCTTGAACTGCCGAATCTAGGTTAAATGAAGAAACGCGGTCAGGCTTGGCACAATGCCCTAGCCAAAGGTCTCTTAACTCTTTGGAGTGCGCGTGAATTTATTCACAGCCTCGTACAATTTTGTTGTAGCATAATTTAGAATTCCCTTATGATTTTAAAGGATAAACACTTCAACACAAGGAAGTTAGATATGTTAAGTCGCTTTATCCGCAGTTTGTTACTACTCTCCGTTCTCTTTCAGTTTTCATTTGTAACCCAGGTATTTACTGAGCCACATCAAGATTCAGCGCTCATAATCAAGTATGCGCAGAACTCGTACGGCTGGCCGGCCCTTCATTATGCCACGCTCATGAGGCGCTCTGATATTGCAAAAGCAATTCTTGAGCTTTATCCAGAACAGGCAACGCAGTCTACGCCACAAATTCCGCTTATGGGTTCTCATTTTGGAAATAATGCAAGCCAGGATTATGACTATTTTACGGGCAATTATGAAAACGGCACTTCTGCTTTAGAGCTGGCTGTGCGCTTTGGCGATGCTGAGCTTGTTGAAAAGCTGCTTGATCTTGGAGCCAACCCAAACGAAACGCGCCTTGAGTGGGTGAATATAGACCCGAATAATCCATACCAGGTGAACTTTGGGTGGCAGCCATATTTGGCGGATAACTGGGAACCAAGAGGCAAGCCAAGAGTATATGGACACTTTAAGTTTAATTGGACTAAAGATTGGGATTCGCGATCTATTCTTTACTGGGCACTGGTTACTAACAATCCTGCAATGGTCGACCTTTTGCTGGAGGCAGGCGCCTCGCTTTCTACTTGCTATACCGCCCATCGGCAGTTTAGGCTTGCTCATCACGTCAATAGGGTAGAGACGCCCTTTCAGCTAACCTTGGCTATGGGATCCGACACTCTGTTTAAACAGCTACTTTCCTATCAAGCAAGCAAGTTCAAGATGCTAACGGTAGATAATGAATTAATAGATCTTGCAAGAGATGCGATACAAAATCCACTTGGCTTACCCCCGCTTCATTTTGCTCTAGTGAGCAAGGACATTGTAGCATTTAAGCACTTGCTTGAGCTTGGGTTTGATCCTGTATATCAGGGCACAGCTACCCAAAGCGTGCTTGCTATGGCAGTAAAGCATGAAAACCCTGAATTTTTAGAGTTACTTTTGCAAATGTATATGTATGGGGATATTGCACTCGAACAGGCAATACAAAACCAAAACAGCCGTTTAGTTGCAGAACTTGTAGAGCGTTATCCACCAAATAAAAAACACCTGGAATTAGCTGTAGGCATGAATCACCTCGAACTAACACGGCTCATTCTTGAAGCAAAAGAAAAAATCGAGCCCTATCCAGAAGTGTTAGAACAGGCTATTAAGACTGCAAGTATTGACCTATTTGAACTGTTAACAAGTCAGGGTTATAGCCACCCTGCAGCGACTATCCTTGCAATCCAGTACCACAAAAAGGCTATTTTCTTAAGCTTGTTGCCACAAACTATTGTTGACGACGAGATTTTTCGCGCAGCTATTGTGTATAATGAGCCCGAAATGTTTGAATCGCTCTATAATGCGGCTAGGCCTACTGCAGAGCAGCTTATTTCGTCTAAAAAGCTTGCCATTGAACACGGTCGCACCGAAATTTTGGCATTTTTACAACACGAGCGCTAAGGTGTTTAATTCTGCGATAGCAGTGCGCATATTGCCTTAACAGATCATACGGCATTGGTCGCGATTGAAGACTCGGCTAAAGCCATGTCGTTTTCGGTTGCGATATCAGTAAGCTTTAAAACGGGGTCAAAAACGGGGTCACAAGCCTAACCCCTTTTTTGACCCCTTTTTAAGCGACGACCTTTTACCGCTATAGCAGTAATTTTATGCCTATAAATAGAAATCTTCTTGTTAAATATATAAAAATATGTCAAAATCACTGATATAGCGGTAAAAAATATGGATCAGGAATATATAGGGAAAATAATACGCTTTCATCGCAAGCAGGCGGGACTTACGCAAGAGGAGCTGGCAACACTTGCGGGCATAGGCAAAACAGCTGTCTTTGATGTTGAAAAGGGCAAGCTAAGTATACGTTTTTCAACACTACTTAAGCTGTTATATGCCCTTAATATTCAGATAACGTACGATAGCAAAATTATGGAGCACTTTAATGAAAATAGCTAACGTCTACGTTGATGGAATCTTCGCGGGCAGGCTTGAGGAACTTGAACTTGGAAAGCGCTACCTTTTTTCATATGATTCAGGCTATATAGGCCCTTCGGTTTCACTTGAAATGCCAACAGCACAAAAGGTGTATGAATACGACCGATTCCCCCCCTTTTTTGAAGGACTTTTGCCAGAAGGCATCATGCTGGAAGGACTTCTTCGCCAAGTAAAGCTTGATCGCGATGACTATATGAGCCAGCTTATTGCTGTAGGCCATGACCTTGTTGGAAATGTTACTGTAGAAGGCTATAATGAATCGATGCCCAATAACATATGAACTAATAGCTGACGGACGCTATTCCCAAAAAGGGCTTCGATGGCTATCAGAGCGCCTTCACGACCTTGCGGACTTTCCTTTTAGTGCCCAAGAGCAGCTTGAGCTTGCTATGAAGCTTGCTGCCAAGCTCTCTATACAAGGCGTACAACCTAAGCTCAGTGTGAAGCTAAACAGTGCTAAACAGGTATTTGAAGTCGTTGAAACAGGCGGCACCTTTATCGTTAAGCCGCCCCACCAGATTTACCCCGAAGTGCCTGAAAATGAAGATGTCACCATGCGCCTTGCCGCGCATTTTGGCATAGAAATTCCCTTACATGGACTTATGTACAACAAAGATGGCACGAAAAGCTATTTTATAAAGCGCTTTGACAGAATAGCCAAAGGGCATAAAGTGGCTGTAGAAGACTTTGCGCAGCTTTCAAGCAGCACACGGAGCACTAAATACAGCTCGAGCATGGAAAAAGTAACCTCTGTCATCGAAAAGCACTGCACCTTCCCGCTTATAGAAAAGCAAAAACTCTTTCGGCTGACGCTCTTTTGCTTTCTTGTGGGCAATGAAGACATGCATCTTAAAAACTTCTCCTTGATTCGAAGAGAGAAAAAAGTAGAGTTAAGCCCCGCCTACGACCTTCTCAACACCACTATTCTCACTCAATCAGGTGAAGAGCTGGCACTACCCCTTCATGGAAAAAAAAGCAGGCTTACAAAAGAGGATTTCTTTACCTACTTTGCCAAAGAAAGGCTTGGTCTTTCAGAAAAAACAATACACGAAGTGTATACCTTGCTACAAACACTACAAGCTATTTGGGAAAAAGAATTGGATAACAGCTTTATTTCCGAAGCCACAAGGCAAAAATACAAGATGCTGGTTCGCGATCGCTTTTCTAGAATTTGCTGAAGTTTACAAAGCGGTCAGAACATACGCATGAAACTGCCACAAGACACACGCCCAGAACTGTGTGAACTTGCCGAAAAGCTTTTAGCTTTTGGGTTATATTAATCGGAAGCTATCAAAAAAGTGGTTGCGCCGCACTGGATCTTCGTCGAATGAGGCAAGGTTTACAAGGCGGCGGTTTTTGTAGATAACCCTCCAGTAAGAGAGCTTGCCATCATGAACATAGGTAAACTCTACAGCATACTCAGCGCCCATTTTTTTTGCATCTAGCCAGCTTGCCACTATGCCAGGGTAGGCCTCTTCCACCAACCGCTTAAATTTTTTGCCCGACTTTATATTTGCTATCGATGAGTGAAAGGTCTGCACAAGATAGCTTCTATTATCGATAAAGCCGACCATATTCACGACATCGCTACCAAAAAGATTTGGGCCAAAATCGTTCCTCAACGTGCTGTAATTTGGAACTACAGCTTCGAACGAGAGCTTCTTCATATGATAGTAGACATCATGCCACCTCACACCTTCAAAGACGTGTGTTGTAGATTTTGGCCCCCAGCCAGCTGCCTGTAAAGTAGCAGAAAAAAAAAGCAGACTAAAAAGCCATCTTTTCATGATTAGTCCTTAGTTGTACGTAAACTGTGTATATCGTGCCGAGTTAAATTTGGAAGCATAGAGCGCTGCTTTTTATTAATTCTGCTCACTTCCTCTATAATAGTCTCTAATCGCTTGCTAGCTACAGGATAGGGTGCCCCTTGGAAAACCCGCCTACTCTCGGCCATAAGATCCTCTTTACGCTTTGCTAGCTGCTGATAATAGGGCAAAAGCTTTCCCTGAAGCTGATACATGCGACCAGTAGTAAGCTTCATTGCATCAGAATAAGAAATACGACTAACTGACGAATATATTCTTAAAGTAACTGTCATAGTAATCACCTTTTAGCTGATTAGGATTTCATCAATACAGAATAAAGTCAAGCCAGATGGTTGACTCTCACCTTTACGTCATTGTTTATAATGGTGACACCCTTTAAAATTAAAGGAATTTTATTAGGATTTTACATCTATGGCATTTACAGTCAAACAGCTAAGCGGCCTTTCTGGCGTGACGATTCGTACGCTTCACTTTTATGAAGAGTCGGGACTTCTTAAGCCAGCTTATTATGGAAGTAATGGCTATCGCTACTATGAAGAAAATGAACTCCTGCAGCTTCAGCAGATTCTCTTTTATAAAGAACTTGGCTTTTCACTTAAAAAAATCCAAACAGTTCTTGGAAAGAAAGATCACGACAGGCTTGCAGCACTCTTCTCGCACAAACAGAGTATCACCAAAGAGTGGGAGCGGCTTTCACGACTACTAGAAACCATCGATGAAACCATCAGACACATAAAAGGTGAGAAAAAAATGAAAACAGATACGCTCTATTTCGGATTTATATCAAAAGAAAAGCAAAAAGAGTACGACACCTATCTAAAAAATAGATTTGGTAAAGACAACCCCATTTTTGCCGAATGCCACAAGAACACGCAAAAAAAACAAAAGCATGATTATGAAGAGTACCAAAAAGCAGTCGATGAGAACATGAAAGTGCTTTATACCCTTATGCAAAAAGGTGCTGAAGCTCATTCACCCGAAGTGCAGAAGGCAATCAAAAAGCACTTTAGCAACATATCAACTTTCTGGACCCCAAACAGAGAGACCTTTACAGCCCTAGGCCAAATGTACACGGAGTTTGAATGGAAAGCCTTCTTCGAGGCCTACGATTCAGAGCATCCGAGGTTTGCAAACTACATCGCTCAAGCAATGAAGGTCTTTGCTGAAAACGCGCTATTTTAAAGGAGGGTAAAGAGCTTCCTTCAAGCCCTGCTCTTTGCATTGGCAATGCGCTCGCGAAGGTCTATTTCGAGGGCATGGTCCTTTTTTGCGGAGTTTGTTAAGAGCTCTTGTTCTGCAGCTCGTAAGCACGAAAGTGACTCCTCAAAATCATGCAAAGCTTCAAAGCAGTTAGCCATGTAGATATGGGGCCAGATGGAGCCTGGCTGGCAGCTTGCTGCCATGTCGTAGGCGTTTATAGCCTGATTTAGGTTACCCAGATGAAAGGCAGCGTGGCCAAGGCCAAGCCAGAAGTTATATTCAGCAAAGTCTATTGTCGTTAAAAAGAAAAAGGCAGCTTCTGCTTCAGGATAGCGCCTTGAGTCAATAAGCCTTTTAGCACCCAGGTAAAAGAGGTCTACACTTGTGTCATTTAATCCTAAAAGATTTTTCCAGGATGTTCCATCAAGAACTTTTGAGCACATATCTTTTACAATCGCCACCGTTTCAAAACGACCAAGAGCTGTTGCTACATTTTCTTCTAGGGCTTCTAGATCTATTGTAGTGTCAGTATTTGCCATCTCCTTTACAGACTCTACACAGTAGATAAAGCCATCACGAATGCGCGTTTTTGCTAAAAGCATACACTGACTAAGCTCATGCTCAAGCTTTACTTGCTGCACATCGATACTCTGTAAGGGATCTTCGGGCAGATGGGTCTCTTCTGCCACATCATGAGCAATGCACTTCACCTCTTCATCAATTTTGTTATCAAGTGCCTCGGATACTTTTTTAGAAAGAGCCATATCCCTCTCCTAATGCTCGCGCCTGTAAGAATACAAAAGCTTCCATGCTTTTAGGATGATCTGGAAGACCACCTACTGCCTTCACAGACTTATCTAATAGCTCTTGTGTGCCACTACCCTTTCCAACTCTTGCTTCCGGCAAGTTATGCATGTCATAGCTTGAGCGGCCACTTTCTGATGGCCCGTCAAACTCTGGGCCTCTAGGGCCGCCAACTCTGAAATCTGCCATAAAATTACTTCACCTTTTGCCGAGCACGCACCCAGCTAAATAAAAAGGGGTTTAAGGAAATTGAAACAAACGCACAGGCTACTAATAGGTCGTAGCCAAAGTCGGGAAATATCTTATAGCGGTTTGCCTCTTCTGCTAAAATAAATGAAAACTCACCTATTTGAGCAAGAGCCACCGCAACTGTAAGCGCCTCAACTTGTGTGCGGTTAAAGCCCCTAGCAATAACATAAGCTGCTAATGGCTTTGCAACAAGAATAATCGCAAGCGTTAGCATAAAAAGGTAAAAATGGTCATAAATTGCCCGCGGGTCAAAGAGCATCCCCATGGCAACAAAAAAGAGCACAATAAAGGCCTCTTTAATCGGCTTAATGTTGTGGGTTGCCTCATGCCGAATGGGAGTTTTTCCGATAGCAACACCTGCTAAAAAGGCCCCGATTACTATTGACATACCAAAGACAAGGTTGGCAATTTCAGCAAAGAGAAAGGCAAGAGCAAGAACCGTTATTGTGAATAACTCGCTAGAGCCAGTTTTAAGCACCCTATTAAGGGCATGATTCGCTACCCATTTACCCACAGTAAAAAGGAGAAAAACCAGTGCAAAAAATTTTATAAAAATAATGGTAAAAGAGCCAAGAACCACAGGTAAAAAAACTTCTTCTCCAATAGACTGCAAAGCAAATGTAGGCAATAAGAGAAGCACTAGTATTGTTATCTTATCTTCTAGAATGAGCCACCCAACGCAAAGATGGCCCTGGGGCGTATTAAGAAGGTGGTTTTCTGTAAGACCTCGTATAAGCACAACAGTACTCGCAACCCCTATACAAAGCCCAAAGATTACTCCTGCCTCCATGCTATAGCCTGCACACTTAAAGAGAATGGTACCGAGTAAGGTAGCAAAAATAGTCTGCAAGAGCGCACCGGGAATTGCCACTTTCTTTACTTGAAGAAGGTCCTGCCAGCTAAAGTGCATGCCCACGCTAAACATCATCAAGATAACGCCAATTTCAGCAAGCTGCTCTGATAGCTTTATATCTGCCACATAGCCAGGAGAGTAGGGCCCGATTAAATAGCCAGCAATTAAGTAGCCAAGAATAGGCGATAGCTTTAGCTGCAATGCAAAATACCCAAGTAGTGCAGCAGTTGCAAAGCCCACAGTAAGCAGCAAGATCAGGTGTATGTTGATGTGCTCTATTCCCATATCGCAATAAATGTTGTTTACAAACTCTTGCTACTATATCGTGTCATATTTGTACAAGTTACAAGAAAAAAAACGTATTCATAATAGGAGTCACATATGTCATTAGGCGATAAATTAGTAGGCGGCTTTCATGCTCATATAACAGGCTATAGCCTGCCGACAGAACAAAAAAGCTCCCCCAACCACATAATAAAAGGCAAACTTGTCTATAACGATGATAAGCTACCTGCAGCGGGCGTCAAACTTAACTGCTTTGTCCCTGGCTGGCTCGGAAACTATCATGTTGGCACGTTCACCACTACAAAAAGGGGCGACTTTACGCTAAAGTTTCACTGGAATAGAGGTATCTTCACCCTAAGAGAGCGCCTTATCATACAGGTTGTAGAAGAGAAACTTCCCTTTGCAGAAAAGGGCTTACCCAAATTTTGTGAAAAGGCAGTTATCCAGCAATTTACAGTGCCAATGTCATCGAATCTAGGCACACTAAAGATCGTCGCCGAAGATTCAACAAAAGATATGACGGTCATTCCTACTCCACTGCGCAGTCACACTCAATCGCCAGCCTTTTTTTGGAAGTTCTTTAATGCAGCCATTACTGAGGTGCCAAAAAGGCTATTTGTTGGCCTCTTTCAAAAACTCCTTTCCACATCACAGGTGCAGTGGATCTACGACCTTGGCCCTAAGTTCCAAAAACGTCCGCAAACGGCCGAAAATCTGATCGAAGAACTTCTCAACCACGTAACAGCAGTTGGCGCCAGTGTACAAAATAACATGGTGGTTTGGGAAGCAAACTGGGATGGCCTCGATATGCGACAAAAAAACACCCTGCCAAACGTACGGGTAGAAGCAGTAAAGCAGCCTGATGGCACACTTTCACTTGATGCCATTCACATCAAGTTTAGAAATGATGACTTTGTATATCACGTGCGCCCGCAAGACTCTGTCTTTAAATGGGGCCTTTATGTAGCAAGAAGTGTTTTTGCCCTTAAGGGAGAAGCCGAGTTTCACCTTGCTGAAGGCCATATTTTACCTGGCATAGTGGCAGAAGAGTTCTTTAAGTACCTACGCCCAACTAACCCGCTCTATAAGGCACTAGAGCCCCATCTTGCCCAAATAGACACCATAAATAAAATTGGCTCTCAAGGCATTATCTTTGGCAAAGGAAGCGTGCTTGCTCTTTCTGCCCTTACTGTAGATAGCGTTGCGCAGGTTATCATCAACGGCGTAAAAGCTAAAGCTAACT
>JAYRNE010000376.1:0-5265 GCA_041912355.1 Chlamydiales bacterium | reverse complement strand
TAGCTATCCCGTTTAGAAGAGTGATTTATAAATCTGAACTTTTCCTCTCTCATTTTTTCTAGAGTTAGATCAGAATTAGCATTTGAAGAGGGATTTTTTTTGTCTTAATTATTTTTGCATAATGGCTTCAGAATGCACTGTGAGGCCTATCGTATTAGTTACTTAGAAGTGCGGGGCTAGGTTGCACCGCTCTCAATTTATGCCAAAGTGTTTTAGCATTAATTACTTACAAACAGGATGTCGTTGAGGTTGCTTTAGCGCTTATCACGCAATTGACTTAGGCAAAATTGAGAGCGGTGCAAGCTAGTCCGCACTCCCAAATCCCTTCGGGCGGTAAACGTCCAAACTCGAGGTATCAGCCCTTCAGGCTGATACAATAACACAAGGCTTTCTACATTATGGCAAAAACTTTTTCCCACTAATAGTAATGTCGCAAGATGTCGATCGCGACTTAGCAATAGCTTTGTAGATAAGGTCTGTGGGATAGAGTGCCCAATCGGGCAAAAACGACATCCAGCCAATAAGCGCCCAAAAGCCCCCAAGTTGCCACGCTATCTTAAAGCAGGCCTTGCTATAGAAGAAGACGCGCCCATCTTCATAGTAGGCAATACTGTCAGGAAGTGGCATAGGGCCATTTAGCTTCTCTTTAGCAGTAGTACCCTGAAGAGGAGCAAAGTAAAATTGGGCTTTTTTATCAGCCCGAGCAATCCATTTAACTGCCCAGTGGCACATGGCGCAATAGCCATCAAAAAAGATGATGTTCATAGGCTTTGCTATAGCGAAGTATCGGCTTCAGAGTCAATACATATTTCGTACTTGACTTTATCTTGATAGGATGAAATTGTGTAGACACGAACCGCCGGTAATCGGCTTAAACAACAAGGAGCTTTTATGAATACTATTATTCGTGCAGCATGTCTTATGCTGCTCGCAGCAAGTGCTAAGCTTAGTGCTAACTGCTGCTGTGAACCACACACTATCGACATCTACTATGTGCCCTTTCATATAGATGGCACGATTAACACAAGTAACACAACCTACTGCGTTACACAAAACTTGACCTACCTTGGCGGTGAAGATATGCCAGAAGCTGCGATTACAGTAGATCCAGGTGTACACGACATCGTCATCAACTTTAACGGCTTTGAACTTGATCTTGACCCATCAGTAAATGGTATAGACATGCTCGGTACAGCGTCACAGCCAATTACAGACGTCATCATTAAAGACGGCGTGATCAAAAGCTTGTCGCCATCTGACACTAATTACGCTATTAACGCCACAAACTTTAACACAGTTACTGTTGAGCGTATGCGCTTTATAGATGAGCGTCGCGGCTTTAACACACCTTCACAGACAGATACGAATATCAATCTGACAGTACGCTCATGTGTATTTGACCTGAAAGGGGTTACAGGAGCTACTCGCCGCGGCATAACCCTTGGTACCATTCAAGGCTTTCATGCTGAAGACTGCACCTTTTTGCCATTTGATCCAAATGAAGCTGGCGTTGGGCTTTTATTGAGAAATAACTCAAAGAATGCTCTTATAGAGCGCTGCACCTTTGATGGGCAGACAACTGAAGCTCTCGGCGTACAATCTCTCTTTTTCCCAGATGGTGGGTTTGACTTTATATTCCCTTCAACAAATATCCAGATTAATGAGTGTGAATTCACAAACAACTTCCAGGATATTGCTACATTAGGGGCATGTAATGTTCATGTTACAAATTCTAGCTTTTATGGCACAGCATCTGCTCCAATGACATTTGAAGCAAGTGATGACGGTGCAGGTAATCTAATTAGTCCTGTACCATCAGGCCTTTTAATAGATAGCTGCACATTTACAATGGTTGGTGAAGGGCAGTTAAATGATGGAATTTTCAATTCAGTTTTCTCCTTTATGGGTAATTTATCTGTTCCAGGTATAAATGCTCGTGACGTCATCATCCAAAATTCAACATTTTCGCATCAAGGTGCTGCAGCAGGCTCTGATGGGCTACTATTTGCTGGTGTTGAAGGGGTGCTCATTGAAAATAACGTCTTTGATATGACAGCAAGTGGACGTGTAGAGGGCTGCCAGCTTCCTACATATTTTGGCGTTCCTAGACATGTAGCTGTTATCCACTTTGGAGCGACTTTATCAACAGATTTAGTAACAGCTACCAATGGTTCAGTAGCAAGAGATGTGACTATTCGCGGTAATGAAATTTGTGGCAGTTCACAAATTGGTATTGCGCTAGATACAAGCATAGGCACGATAGCCAATCAGCGCATTACTATTGAAGATAACAGCATAACAGCTTTAGAAGCTGGAATCTGGCTTGCAAATACCCATTCTTCAACTATAATTCGCAACAGAGTGCAAGGTGTAACGGGTAGTACCTGCCGCGATAAAGGCGTTGGTATTGAGCTTGAAGGGCCACTTTCCTTTAACCCAACTGCAGCGTCAAATAGCAACATCATCGTCGAAAACGTTATAAGCAACAACGACTTTGGTATATTGCTAGAGTGCGGAGCGCAAGGCAACCTTGTAAAGGGTAACTACGTCTTCAATAACAGTAAACATCAGATCAAAGAAAAGAAAAAGAAGACAAACGAAATTCTTTGCAACACAACCTTTAACCATCATAACGAGCGCCTAAACTGCGCATCGGATTCGCGTTAATTAAACAAGGCACCACTGATTCTAGGTGGTGCATTTTTGGAGTGCGGTGCAGTTATGCACCGCCTTTAATTTATACCAAAGTCCTGTGTCTTACGAACCTCAAGCCACTCTCTCTTGCTGAAACGCCGTTACTGCAGAAGTATTTGGCATAAATTTAAAGCGGTGCATTACTGCCTCGCACTCCAAAAACGCTTCGCGGTTTTACGTTCTTTGCGATCTAATCTGTACTGTCTTCGCTTTAAAGAGGCTAGTCTCTTTGACGGTTAATTCAAAGGGATCTATGGTGATGGTGTCGTTGACGTGCGGGTGACGGCCTAAGGTCTTTTCTATGAGTTCGCCGAAAGTGGTGCAATCAGAAGCTTCTATATCGGTGTCGTATAGTTCATTAAATTCTGCAATATTGGTGTCTGCAGGGATGGTCTTTTCTAGATAGCGGATTTCGTGGGATTCTCTTTTGGCTTCCGTACCAAAAAGCTCGTCTATAAGGTCCTCTAAGAAGACAATGCCCTTGGCTTCGCCTTTTGCGTTTATAACGACAGCTCCGCTTGAATCCTCTTCCTGGAGCTTATTGATGATGTCTAGGCTATATAAGTCTTGGGGGATAAAGATAGCAGTTTCAGTATATTCATCTATCCTCTTGTTGCTGCTTGCGTTTAGAACGCTTTGGAGATAGAGCATGCCGACGATTTTGGTTTTAGAGCGGTGATAGACTGGAAAAAAGGTCTGGTTTGTCTTCTTCATGACCTCGCGAAGTTCTCCCACAGTGGTGTGGGACGAAAGAGATATTACCTGGTTAAGCTTTTGCATAAGCTGAAAGGCCTGCATTTTCTTTAAGCTAAAAATGTTAGCAATGATGTCCTTTTCAGGTGTTTGCTCTTCACCTAAATAGCCTGCTTGGTGCTCTTCTAAGAGCTTTTGGAGCTCATCGCGGCTTAAAAATGGCCTGTGTGGCTTTTTTTCTTTTTTATGAAAAAAGTAGCTAATGGCACTTGTAATTGGCGAAAGAATACATGCTGTTGCATAGAGTATGGGAATTCCAAGGCGGCTGGCATGGTCGGGATAGAGCCTTGCTGCAAACATTGGAATAAGCTCGCCAAAGATAACAAGAAGAGGAATTTCAGCAAGTGGGGCAAGGTTTGGGTCAAGGCCCCAAGCTTCAAAGAGCCTGCGTGAGCTTTCTGAGCTTATCATCATGGCAACATTTACGGCGATAAGCGTTGTAGTAAAAAGAAGCTGAGGTGTGTCTAGGAGCTTCTGTAGCCATATTGCAGAACGCTCTTTTTGAGAGGCTGCAAAGTCTAGTCGAAGTTTATTGCATGAGATGCAGGCCATCTCTTGCATAGAATAAAAGGCTAAAACCCCTGTCCAGAAGAGTGTAATTATTAGCCAGTAGGTGACTTCAGTCATGGTGTCACCTTCTTTTGCAGGTAAACCTTACGTACACGTGTAGGGTCGCTTGATAGTACGCGCATAAATAGCTGCTCTTCTTCATGCGTTACGCCCGCTCTTGGAATGGTGCCAAGCCGTTCCGTAATAAGGCCTCCAATAGTTACCATGTGGTACTTGCTTTCTAACTCAACCTGAAAAAGCTTTCTTACATCATCTAAAGGCATAGTGCCGCTTGCTACAATGGCATTTTTAGAGATGCGCTCAAATTCAGGCTTTTCAGAGCTTGATTTGAGAGTTTTGCCTACAATCTCGCCAAGAAGGTCTTTTTCTGTAATCATGCCGCATGTTGCGCCATATTCATCGACAACCCATGCAGTATCTGTAATTTCAAGGTGAAGCTCGCGAAGTACTGTCTTTGCACTTGTTGTTTCGGGAACATAAAAGGGCTTGCGAAGTATTTTGAGAAGGTCTTGCCCCTTTGTGATCGTGCTTCGTTTAAGGAAAAAGTCGCGAGCTCGGATAACACCTAGCATGTTTTCTTGTGGCATTTCAACAAGGGCAACTTCTAGCAGCATCTCTTCAGAAAAGAGGTAGTTAAGCTTAGATAGTGGCTCTTGGATGTCGTATATGGGCATTTCATTTCTTGGGCGCATAAGCTCGCTTATCTGCTTGTCTTCGAGGTTGAGAACGCCGTAGATGAGGGCATGTTCATCTTTATGTAGAATGCCCTTACCCTCAGAGCTTTGTAGGATGTGCGCAAGCTCTTCCTTGCTCATTGGCGGTTCAGCCTTTAAAAAGAAGAAAAAAAGGCGAGAGAGAATGTATGCAATTCGCGTTATTACAACTCTAAGTGGTGTTATTACCCATTCAAACCACTCGATTGCAGGAGAAAATCGAATAGCTAAGCGCTCGTTGTGGATGAGGCCGAGATACTTTGGAATAAGTTCACCTATAAAAAGAACCAGGACAAGCGGAAAGCCCACTTTTAGTAGCCAGCCGCTTTCAGGGCCTGCAAAGAGTTCGCTGCTTGAGTTTTGTAAAAGCACGTTGACGATAGTGTTATACATAAATATCGTCACAAGTAGGCTTTTAGAGCGCGAAAGAATTCGCGCTACACGCTGCTTTTTGGGGTCGTTATTGGCTCTAAATCCGCGTACTTTAGAAGTGGGGAGCGAAAAAAATGCCACCTCGCTGCAAGAAAAAAAGGCT
>JAYRNE010000375.1:0-10349 GCA_041912355.1 Chlamydiales bacterium | reverse complement strand
TCGCGAAAACTGGTTACCCTTATAGTATAACCATTCCAAAAAAAGGGCCAAAAGGACATAAAGGACCAAAAGGACATCAATAACGGTTATTGTTGTCCTTTTGGTCCTTTCATTTGCATAATTTTCATTCGAATGATAGAATTTTCTCTCACAAAATTAATGAGGATCACTTGGGTTTTAACGACGCACAAAACGGCATGGAAGCCGACCTTGAAGAGGCTATTTTAGAGACACTTTCTACAACTGAACCAACTGGCAAAAAAAACACTATTTTCCCTGAAAATCTCTACATTTTCCCTATAGTGAGAAGGCCTTTTTTTCCAGGCATGGCAGCTCCCCTGATGATTGAGCCCGGCCCCTTTTACGAGGTGCTAAAGGCATGTGCCAAAAGCGAAAATAAGTTTATTGGTCTTGTGATGACAAAGAAAGAAGATGCTGACATGAATAGCGTCTCGCTTCATGATTTACATCACACAGGCGTAGTAGCGCGCATCTTACGTATTATCCCCATGGAACAGGGCGGCGCACAGGTTATCCTCAACATGGAAAAGCGCGTCTCAATACAAAAGCCAGTAAAAGGTGAAAAGCACCTTCTTGCAAAGGTTGTCTACCACTCTGACGAAGTCCTGCTAAACAAAGAGCTTAAAGCATACGCCATAAGCATCATCTCCACTATTAAAGAGCTTCTGAAGCTTAATCCCCTCTTTAAAGAAGAGCTGCAGATCTTTCTTAGCCACTCTGACTTTACAGAACCCGGCAAGCTTGCTGACTTTGCTGTAGCCTTAACAACAGCTACCCGCGATGAGCTTCAGGAAGTACTAGAGACCTATGACATTCCAAACCGCATCGACAAAGCTCTTGTCCTTTTAAAGAAAGAGCTAGACTTAAGCCGCCTTCAAAACACCATCAACCAGCGCATCGAAACGACCATCAACAAAAGCCAAAAGGAGTTTTACCTTCGCGAGCAGCTTAAAACCATTAAGCGCGAACTTGGCATAGAAAAAGATGAAAAATCTACCGACCGCGATAAATTTGAAAGCCGCATTAAAAAGCGCGATGTGCCGGAAGATGTAAAGGCTGTCATCAATGAAGAGCTTGAAAAAATTGGCACACTAGAGCCTCAGTCAGCAGAATATGCCCTTTCTAGAAACTACCTCGACTGGCTTACAAATGTGCCTTGGGGTGTAAAAAGTCCAGACATCCACAACATCTCTGAAGCGGAAGAAATTTTAGAAAAAGACCACTACGGCCTACAAGATTTAAAACAGCGCATCCTTGAATTTATTGGCGTTGCCAAACTTTCAGGCTCGCTTCGCGGAAGCATTCTATGCCTTGTGGGGCCACCAGGAGTGGGAAAAACGAGTATCGGAAAAAGCATAGCTCGCGCCCTAAACCGCAAGTTCTTCCGCTTTTCTGTGGGCGGCATACGCGATGAAGCAGAAATTAAAGGCCATAGAAGAACCTACATCGGCGCTATGCCAGGCAAGATCATTCAGGCACTTAAATTCTGCCAGACAATGAACCCCGTTATCATGCTCGATGAAGTAGATAAAATAGGCTCTAGCTACCATGGCGACCCAGCATCAGCCCTACTAGAAGTGTTAGATCCCGAACAAAATAACGAATTTTTAGATCACTATCTTGATGTTCGCTGCAACTTATCTGACGTGCTGTTTATTGTAACTGCAAACGTTGTTGACACTATTCCAGAGCCATTACTTGACCGTATGGAGATCATGCGCCTTTCTGGCTATATCATGGAAGAGAAGCTTGAAATAGCAAAACGCTACCTTATCCCCAAAAACCGAAAGCATATGGGGCTAAAGGCAAGCCAGGTGGAGTTTACAAAGCCAGCCCTTAAGCAGCTCATATTCGGCTATGCCCGAGAAGCTGGTGTAAGGACGCTTGAAAACAACCTTAAAAAGATACTAAGAAAGCTTGCCCTTGAAATCGTTCGCACACAAGAAAATGTTCCTGTAAAAAAGAAGGGATCAAAAAAAGAGCCTCTACTAGAGAGCTACACTATCACCCCCGAAGAGCTTCCAAAATATGTAGGAAAGCCAGTATTTCTCTCAGACCGCATCTACGAAACAATGCCTGTTGGCGTATGTGCAGGACTTGCCTGGACCTCTATGGGCGGTGCTACCTTGTATGTTGAGTCGATAAAAATACCAAGCGAAAAGACCGAGATGAAGCTTACAGGCCAAGCGGGTCAAGTGATGAAGGAGTCTTCAGAAATTGCGTGGAGCTACCTGCATGGGACAATCCACAAATATGCCCCCGGCCACACCTTCTTTGAAAAGTCGCAGGTCCACATCCACATTCCCGAAGGCGCCACTCCAAAAGACGGCCCTTCAGCTGGCGTCACTATGGTAACATCTTTACTATCCCTTTTACGAGGAGAGCCTGTTCTGCAAGATCTCTGCATGACGGGAGAACTTACGCTTACTGGCCGCATCTTGCCAATAGGCGGCGTGAAGGAAAAGGTGGTGGCAGCTAAGCGCTCAGGCCTCAAAACGGTGATTTTCCCAAAAGAAAACCTTCGCGATGTTGAAGAGCTTGCTCCAAACATGAAAAAGGGATTAGATATACACTTCGTCGAACACTACGATGAAATATTTAAAATCGCCTTTCCAGACAGCGAATTTCCTGCTATATAGGTACTTTTATGATATGGGCTGAAGCCTGCCAAGTAAAGTGGATAGATCCCCAAGTTATAGAAGAGCGTGTGCACGAGCTTAAAAGCCAAAATAAGCGTATCGTCACGCTGAATGGCTCTTTTGATTTAATGCACGCAGGTCACCTTTACATTATCTACGAAGCTAAAAAACAGGGCGACATCTTAATAGTAGCATTAAATACTGACGCCTCCATCCAGCGCTACAAAAGTCCCGATCGGCCGATAGTTCCCCTAAAGTACCGCCTCGAGCTTATGAGCGCACTTCAGTTTGTTGACTACGTCACATGGTTTGATGAAGTAGACCCCCGAGCAATACTCGCCAAAATCCGTCCCCACGTTCACGTCAACGGCATAGAATATGGCACTAACTGCATTGAAGCCGACACCGTAAAGCAATACGGCGGCAGGCTCCATCTAGTGGACCGAATTCCCGGCCTTGCCACAAGTGACATCTTAAATAAAATTCGTGGCTAAAAGGACCAAAAGGACGAAAAGACCAAAAGGACATAAAGGACCAAAAGGACAAAGGACATAAAGGACAACAATAACCGTTATTGTTGTCCTTTATGTCCTTTGTCCTTTTGGTCCTTTATGTCCTTTTGGTCCTTTCGTCCTTTTGGTCCTTTGTCCTTTGTCCTTTTATTTGCTTTTTAGTGATGTTTCTGGCATTCTAGCGGCAAAAATGTACGTACTGTATGCGCCTTATCTGGACGACTGACAATGCTGATCACTTTCGGGTTTTTTGTAGCTACTTAGAGACAAAAGGCGTTACCTTTACCTGTGATGAACAAGTAGTTCGTGACTGGGGCTCCGACCAGTATGGCACAAGAAAATACCAGCTCTGGATCACCGAAGAAGACCAAGTAGAAAAGAGCGTAAACTCCCTCATAAAGTTTATCGACAACCCACAATCTGAAGAATTTACAAAGCCGTCGATAACAGCTCCAGATGTTAAAAAAGCAATAAGCGTTACAGACTATCTCGAACAGCGACTAAAGCGTCCTATCGTTACAAATGACATAGAAGTGCGTAAGCAGTTTACAGGCCACATAAGGCTTACAGCCTTTGTGATACTCATCTGCTCCTTGCTCTTCTTATATGAGCTTTATCAAGAAAAGCGCCTAGGGACTGTACCAAAAGAGGTTAGACAAGAGTTTGTTGGTTTAACACCCGTGCGAAAGGCCCTTCTCTTTGACTATCCCCACTCTTATGATCTTATAGACAAAATCATCACACTTTATGGCGTGGATGCCCTTGCAAAGCCTCAAGAGCTTCCAGAAGCCGGAAAGCACCTCTATGCGCAGTTTTTAAAAGAGCCTGTTTTCTCTGGCTTTTATCCCTACATAGTCTCCTTTTCTGAAAAGGAACTTGGCAAGGTGCCAGAAAAAAATCCGCCCCTAAAAGAGGTTACCCTCTTTGATAAAATCAGGCAGGGCGAAATTTGGCGCCTCTTTACACCCGCGCTACTTCACGTTGATCTATTACACCTCTTTTTCAATATGATCTGGGTGCTTTTACTCAGCACACAAATAGAAGCTCGCCTTGGCTCCTTTCGCCTGCTTATCTTCATGCTTATCACGGGCGTTATCTCTAACGTTGCCCAGTACCTTATGAGCGGTCCTAACTTTATTGGCTTTTCTGGCATTATCTGCGCTATGGCTACCTATATCCGCGCTCGCCAGTATGTCGCCCCATGGGAAGCCTATCAAATGTCATCAAGCACCTTTGCCTTTATTATGTTTTTTATAGGGGTGCTTGCACTTTTTTCTTTGGTCATCTTTTTTTTAGAGGTATTCCAGGATACAACTTTGCCAATAGGCATTGCAAACACAGCTCACTTAACAGGAGCCCTTACAGGCTACTTTTTAGGCAGAACGCGTTTCTTTGCTTGGCAACTACACAGCTAAATGTTACAAACAATATGTATTTTAAATAGGGGTTTTTATGCTCGATCAATACCGACAAGACCTAAACTCAGATAACGATCATCTGGGAGAAGGCCGTTTTCAAACAAGCCGACGCAAGGTAGTATTTACACTTGCAGGTGCGGCATTAGCACTACTTTTCTTTCTCTTCATTATTGGAGCCTTTCGCTCTGAAGAAGAGATTGCAAGCGAAAAAGAGACTACAGTTGCTGTAGCTTCTGAGCTTGTTGACCTTCAAGCCCGCGTAGAAAAGCTTGAGCAACTTGTAGGAGCAAATGTCCTTATGACAAAATTGCCAACTCAAGAAGTGCCTCAAGCAACAAACACAGATAAGCTTATCATCGCGGCAAATGACAATACCATGGATTCTACCATGGATTCCAACATGGTTTCAGATATGAATCATGACCCAATGGCCGCCTACCAGCAGCAAGATGCACAAACCATGCCAGCTCCTGCTGAAACACGTGACGTGCCACCACCAGCCCCTCAAAAGGCAGCTCCAAAGAGCTATGTGATCCAAAAAGGCGACACCCTTTCTAAAATTTCACAGAAGTTCTATGGAACAACCAAAAAGTGGAAGATGATCTACGAAGCAAACCGCGACAGAATCAACAACATCAACAACCTAAAAGTTGGTGCTCAGATTGTTATCCCGCAGGATGACTCTGCCAAGTAACCTTTCCGCCTTAGGGGCCTATGCAATAGGCCCCTACCCCCTCCAAGCAGCTACATTCCAACCATTCACGACTAAAAAGACCGTGCCCCTACCCTTTAAGCTAAGCTTCGCCTTGCTAGAAGGCTAACCCTGTATTAGCTTAGCATATACCTGTATTAGCTTAGCATATAATGGTATTGGAGACCTACCTTACAGCCACGCGAAGCGCCGCGATAGCGGATGCCCCTTGGGCATTTTTCTTGTTAAAAATGCCCATGAGCGTTGACGCCTTGGCTTTAATAACATCGCAAAGCATCTCTGTGGCTTTGTGGCTCTGTGTTTAATTTTTTCGAATACAGGTTTAGCCTTCTAGCAAGGCGAAGCTTAGATATGTCTCGTGACCGAAGCAAAAAAAAAGACGAAGGACACCAATAAGGGTTATTGGTATCCTTCGTCCTTTTATCGGACTCAAACAAGCGCCGCGCTCGTTACTCCTTAACGGCTACGGACTGGCGCATAATATACTTATAAAGCTGACGAAACTGCTTCCAGTCTTCGCGAATGCTTTTACGCAAGGTTTTTATTTCTTGAGAATGCTTTTTGCGCTCATCTTTACTTACAGAGCCATTATTCTTTTTAGCGTAGTAGCTTTCGATCAAAGAACGGCCACGAGCTAGCTTTTGTGTAATCTCTTCACTTACTGTTGAGATCATACGGCCAAGCTCTTCCTTTCTTGCGCTTAAAGAAGCTTTAAGAGCCTCTAATGCCTCGGTCTTATGCTCAGCAAGCATGCGTTCTTTAATATGATACTCATTAACGCGCTTAAGGTTATGGACAAGACCCATGCGGTCAAGCGCCCATATGAGCCACTTTGTTGGGTCAAAGTGGTACCAGCGAATGCCGTTACGGTAGTCGTTAGCAAAGGTATGGTGGTAGTTATGGTAGCCCTCTCCAAAGGTTAAAAGCGAGATCACAAAGTTATCTACAGCTGTTTGTTCTGAGCTAAAGGTGCGAGCTCCCCAAGTATGGGCAAGAGAGTTGATAAACCATGTGGAGTGATGCAAGCAAAGCAGCCTAAACCACCATGAAAGGACAAGAGCGCCAATATAGTCATTAAGCAGCCAACCTACAGCCAAAAAGGCTATAACGTTCGTTGCAGTCATCAGCATAGGGTAGTTATTATGCTGGAACATAACAAGGCGGTTACGCATAAGGTCAGATACAACCTTATTTTCAATTGGCTTTGGCTCGTTAAACAGCCAAAGAACGTGTGCATACCAAAACCCTTTTTGAATTGAATAGGGGTCGCGATCTGTGTCAACATAGGCGTGGTGGATGCGGTGCTCATAGGACCAGCGTAGGGCGCTACCTTGAGCGGCCATGCTGCCAAAAAAGAGGAGTATACCCTCAACAATAGGGTGTGCCTTATAAGACTGGTGTGAGTAAAAGCGGTGATAACCACCAGTAATACTCATCCCTGTAGCGAAATACAAAATAATTGTTGCAACCCACATGCCCCATGAAGCGCTGCAGTAGTAAAAATATAGAGGTAGCACAAACAGCAGTACTACGTGATAGGTTAAAACAAAAATGCTAGCTGGACGCCAGTTCATATCGGCAATACGCATACGATCTCCTGGTAAACTCTTTTTAAAACGCCAATCATACCTGAATTCGCCTACTTTTAAAAGGAAAAAGTGAGAAAAAAAGAGCTAAAGGACCTTTTGCGACACTGAATAACGGGCAATTTCTAAAAAAGACTCTAAAGGTCAAAAAGGCCTTTAAAACCCTAGGCTCTTTGGCCTTTTAATTGAAATAAAGGCCCATTTCTGCTATAATATTTATATTATGACAGCAGCAATTAAAAACATATTACCTCAACCTTATTTTGCCCCTCCCAATAAAAAGCGGGAATCAAAGAAACTTTTAACATCTTTTCCTACGCCCCAAAAGTACTACCCCCTAGGCGTTGACGTAAAAAGTAAGAAAATTAGCGTATTTCTATCGCCAAAGGCCAAAAAACAGGAAGACGCTATATATAAGTTCCGTCAAAAAAGCACGGGTAAGTGCTATATTGGCATAGCCTCTAAAGTTTCTGAACGGGTAAGCGGCCACCTTTATAACTTTCGCCATCCTCGTAAAGAGGGGGGCCAGTCGGCTTTAGCGCAAGCTGTTCGCAAAAATCCTAAAGACTTCGAATTTGGCATTCTTGTAACAAAAGACAAGGTAGAAAACCTTGAAGTTGAAGAGATGGAAGCCATTTATATTGAATATCATAAAACAAAAGGGCCACTCTTTAATAAACGAAAGGGCGGAGGAGGAGGCGCACGCAAAAAGGCAACTGCCAATAAGCGCACGCAAAAAGAGGTTTCTGAAAAGGTAAAAGCCCTCTACCACACACCAAAAAAGTCCTATAAACTAGACAGCACGACCTACAAAGTGCTACTGACACCTAGTGCTAAGGGCGATATATACATTATTAAGCGTGTCAGCAAGCTTAATGGCAAAGACAACATCAAACGCTATATTGGAAAAACCGAACGTGCCGTAAAAAAGCGCCTTAGTGAACATAGCCACTACACACGCCATGCCGAAAAAATTCGAGGCCAAAAAGAGCTCTACAAAGAGATGAGGAAGTTTCCTAGTGAATTTGAAGTAAAGCTCTTAAACTCTCAAGAGCTTACTGGGGATGACCCTTGCCAGATAGAAACCGGCTTAATAGAATTCTTCAAAGAAAATAACAAGCTCCTCTACAACGCCAATAGAGGCGGCGGTGGTGGCCAAGCTCGGAAGAGGCTTTTTTAGCGCAACCACTCGACAAGCTGCTGATCCAGCCAGTGGTAGTTATACTCTTTTGCTGTATACCCTAAAAATCCCATGTGCCCCCCATGTTTTGTTACATAAAGCCTCACGTTATAACTTGAAGCCATCTTTATGAGGTGATTTGGGATAAATGGATCATCTTCAGCAAAAAGTAGACGACAGTCGCATTTGATAGCTGAAAGGTAGTGTATGGCGCTAGACTTAGCGTAGTAGTCTTTTGCTCCAGAAAAGCCCCATAATGGTGCTGTGACGCTATCGTCAAACTCATAAATAGAGCGTATGGGCCGCTGAAGCCAAGGCTTTCCCTGCTCTCGAAGCTTCTTTACATAGTAGGCATGATAAAGAGCGTATCTTTTCTTTTGTATGGCCTCTACACATAAGCCAAGATCAAGCGGCGGGCATACGGCAATAGTTTTTGGGGCACGAGTTCCTAGTTCTCCTGCCAGCTTAAGCACAATATTTGCTCCAAGCGAAAACCCTACTAGGCATATTTCTGCATGGGGAAACTCCCCTTTTAGCTCTTCAAGCACAAAAGAAACATCATCGCTTCTTCCCCCATTATAAGGTAAAGATGATAGCTCTTTACCCGATCCACACCCACGCAAGTTCACTCGAACAGCCATAATGCCATTGTCATAGCACCTACGAGCCATCCGAACCATGTAATTTGATTCGTGACTACCGCCAAGTCCATGGACAAGCACTACAATTTTGCTAAAGATCTCGGGCCGAGAAACCTCACAAGCAAGAAAATCTCCCTTACCTAATCCAACGCAAATAGTAGTAGAAGGCGGAGCACTTTTTGGCTTACGAAGACTGGCAAGAATAGTCTGAAGATGGCAAGATGAAAGACCAGGAAGAGGACGAAAGTCTAATTGATTCATAATAAGTGATTGCCCAGGAGAGGACTCGAACCTCCACACCTCACGGTACCAGATCCTAAGTCTGGCGTGTCTGCCAATTTCACCACCTGGGCAAAAATCATGCGATAAGTATATAACATATAGGCAATTTATACCGAGCAAAAATGCAATTTTCTTTAAATAAAATTAGGATTACAGAGTGTACGAGATGAGAGAAGCAGCTATTGGCATTGTATTACAGGACGATAAGGTTCTCCTCGTAAAAAGGCGTGATGTGCCGGTGTGGGTGTTGCCAGGAGGCGGAATTGATGAGGGCGAAAGCCCTGAAATGGCCGCTACTCGAGAGGTGCAAGAAGAGACAGGCCTTACTACCCAGATAACTCGCAAAGTAGGCACATGGCTTCCCATAAACCGCATTGGCTCTAAAAGCCATGTGTTTGAACTAAGTGCTTCGTGCACGCCCGAAACTTTGCATCCCCAGAAAGAGTCACAAGAAGTCAAATTTTTTTCATTAAACGCCCTACCAGCCACGCTCTTTTTTTTGCATAAAACATGGCTCCAAACTGCCCTGAAAAAGCAACGTGAACAAGAATACGTGATGCACGAGCTTACCTACTGGCGCGCCTTCAAAACAATACTTCAGCATCCCATTTATGCAGTGCGCTATCTTTTATCGAGGTTGGGGCTTCCGCTAAATGACTGAATGGTCGTATTATAGGGATAACCTAACTAAGGAATTTTCTTATGGTAAAACCTGATCATTGGATTCGCAAATCTGCTAGCACAGCTAAAATTATCGACCCGTTTGTCGACCACCTTGTTCGCTTTGATGCTGACGGCAACAAAATTGTAAGCTATGGCCTTTCGAGCTTTGGCTATGATATACGCGTAGCGAATGAGTTTAAAGTGTTCACAAACGTCTACAACAGCATTGTGGACCCAAAAGACTTTCGCGACGACTCTTTTGTAGATATGACAACAGATACCTGCATTATTCCCCCAAATTCTTTTGCGCTAGCGCGCTCTGTTGAGTACTTCCGCATACCAAGAAACGTCCTTGCATTCTGCATTGGCAAAAGCACCTACGCTCGCTGCGGCATCATCGTAAACGTAACGCCTTTTGAGCCAGGATGGGAAGGCTATGTCACAATCGAAATCTCAAACACAACCCCCTGCCCCGCCAAAATTTACGCAAATGAAGGTATTGCACAGGTTGTATTCTTTGAAGGTGAAGCTTGTGAGACTTCCTATAGCGACAGAAAAGGCAAATACATGAACCAAGTCGGGATTGTAGGCCCCTCCGTATAATGAAGTACGACGATTTCCTCATAAAGTCTTGGTGGGTATGGGCTTTTGCAATCGTTTGCTTTAGCCTCTACGAACAAAGCGCCATGAAGCTT
>JAYRNE010000374.1:0-4337 GCA_041912355.1 Chlamydiales bacterium | reverse complement strand
GTTGACACGTTATACAAAAAGCCCGAAAAGGCATCTACCCACCCTTTTATGAGCATGGTTGCAAGGTCTTTTACCTTTTCCCTTACACATACATACCTTTTTCCCTATCTTGAGAGATTTTTGCAAACGACTCAAAAGCCCCTTTCAACGGAAGAAGCTGAACAGCTGCTTAACGTATCATCTAATGCAAAACCTCATGAAGTAAATAAGGCATTTCGTGAAAAAGCAGCAGCATGTCACCCTGATGGGCCAAAACCCAACGTAACGCATCTACTGCTGCTTCAAAAAGCTAAGGAAACTTTACTCTAGTAGTCCGCCCAGGGATAAAACTTCTGTAGAAGCTCTCTTTGGACGTAGAGGTCGTTAAAAAGGCGATCCCCTGCACTATGGATGCGGAAATGATAGACGTTGTCGGGAATAGGGGGCAATTGCACCCATTCATTTACTGTCTTAAACCACTCAAAGTAGTGTGCTTGGCGTAGTGGGATGTTGTTAGCTCTAAAAAAGTAGGATATAAAGACATCATCGTAGGTGCAGTCTAGGAAGGGGTCCTCTAAGATATAGTCTTTATTCGCCACAAATAGCTCTACCATATCTCGTGATAGGTATATCCCTGCACCACATGTCCATATTGGAGTTGCGCGTTCATGCGAGCCACCGTCGATATGGCCGGCAACGCATTCTTTTGTTGGCAATGTCTCTAAAAAGGCAAGTAGGCGGTCAAATACAAAGAACGACGATATATTCGTGCGAACAACAAAGTCAAACTCATGAAGCCTTGGAAGCATATACTCCATGGCATAGAGCGTCTTCAGCGTCATGCCAGGAAAAAAGCCCTCCTTTGTCTTAGCCCATAGAGTATCTTCAACAAGCTCACAGCTCTCTTCAATATCAGGATCAGCCTTCACAAAATAGGCCTCGATATGGTCAGGGTCATAATTCATATATGACCTCCACACCTTCTCAAGCTCTTTATTGAGTTCAGTTTCATGAGAGACGATAAGCATAAGTGCTTTTATCTCCCTCGCCTGAACCATTCCCGGCAACATAAAAAAAGCACAAATCGCAAAGATAATAGAGCGCACAGAAGGCATAGTCATAAAATTCTCCTTTAAGCTTCATAATACCCCGGAGCATAATATTTTGGCTACAAAACGACGAAAAGGACATAAGCCTTCATCATTAATAGGCAAAGCTTATGCCTTGTCGCATAACAGGCCTTTATGATAAAAATTCCTGCTGTAAACCGAGGGTTTCCTATGACAAAGACTATTCGCATTCTATTCTTATTAGCAGCATTCGTGCAAAGCCTGCACGCAAATGACGAGCGCCACGTAGTATTAACGATGATTGTAAAGAATGAATCACGCATTATTGAACGGATGCTTGATAGCGTACAGAATGTTGTAGACGGCATTTCTATTTGTGATACAGGCTCAACTGATAACACTGTTGAAGTCATTGAGCGCTACATGAAGGAGCATAACCTGCCAGGTAAGGTGCACTATCACCCCTGGAAGAACTTTGGCTATAATAGAACCATGTCAGTAGAGCTTGCTAAGAAGACAGTAGAAGAGCTTGGCCTTCCCCTCGAAAATACCTACCTTCTGCTTCTTGATGCTGACATGCTACTAGAAGTGCATCCACAATTTAACAAGCGTCATCTGAATGCAGATTCTTACCTTGTCACCCAAAAATCTACCGTTCACACCTACGACAATACGCGCCTTATACGTGCCTCTCTTCCCTGGAAGTGCGTGGGCGTGACCCATGAATACTGGGACTGCAAAGAGGCAAAAAGCATGGGCCGCCTCCAAACAGTATCTATAGATGATAAAAACGATGGGGGCTGCAAATCTGATAAATTTGAGCGCGACATACGCCTTCTTACGCAAGGGCTTGTTGATGAGCCTGATAATGTGCGCTATATGTTCTACCTTGCCCAATCCTATAAAGACACAAAGCAGCATGATAAAGCATCAACTTGGTATCAAAAACGCATCGAAGCTGGCGGCTGGTACGAAGAGGTATGGTACTCTAAGCTTATGCTAGGTGACATGAACCTAGCAGATGGCAACTGGAATAAGGCCTTAGAATATTACCTAGATGCTTTTCAGTATAACCCAAAGCGAGCTGAACCCCTCTATAAGATAGCTCACTACTACCGCAATAAGGGCGATAAAGAACTTGGCTACATCTTTGCAAAAAGAGCCTCCCAAATATCCTTTCCACACGATCAGCTTCTCTTTGTTTACCATAATGTCTATGACTATCAGATAGATGAAGAGCTTTCTATAGTATCAGATAGAACCCCCTTTAAACACGATGGCCTGTTGGCAGCAAATCGTCTTCTCCTAAAAAGATCAGTCCCAGACTACATCAAAAACCAGACACACAAAAATCTCATCTTCTACGTCGAAAACTTACCAAACACTCATATCCACCCTTTACACCTTGAACTTCCATTTATTCGAGAAGGGCTAAACATACGCTACAACCTGATGCATTCATCAATCCAAAAAAATGACACAGGGTATACACTCATCTGTAGAGCAGTAAACTACCTTCAAAAGGGCGCAGTAAGCCACTGGTCACAAGACCCAGAAGATAAGACGATACGAACAAAAAACTACCTCGTAGAGCTTGATAAAAACTTTAAGCTACTTTCACAAAAAGAAATTGTAGACAAAACAACCTTCAACCCCACATGGTGGGTCCGCTTTGAAGGCCACGAAGACTGCCGCCTCTTCAACTTCAAAAATGAGCCACACTATATATGCACAACAGCAAACACCCATCCTGATAACGTCTGTCAGTCACTTGGCAAAATATCTCCTGACTGCACCGTGAACACCCTCGTTCCACTTCACGGCCCAGACCCAAAGCGCTGCGAAAAAAACTGGCTGCCAATCGTACAAGATGACAACCTTTTTGTGCTCTACTCCTACGACCCCATTACTATTTTGCAGATAAACCCTGAAACGGGAGCCACCACCCCTTCAAAGGTTATTACCCCAAAATATGACTTTTCGCGCTTTAGGGGCTCAGCCGCCCCAATAGCCTTTGACGATGGCTATTTAGTGCTTGTACATGAAGTTGTATGGACCGGCGAGCGCATCTATCTACACCGCTTCTTACAGCTTGATAAGAACTTTAACATAACAAAAGCCTCCCTCCCCTTCACCTTCCAGCATCAAGGTGTAGAATACTGCTGCGGCATGACCCTGGATCACGCAGGCAAAAACCTCGTAATGCCCATAAGCCTAGAAGATGCTAGCGGCT
Organism: Chlamydiales bacterium; assembly: GCA_041912355.1. Classification (GTDB taxonomy): domain Bacteria; phylum Chlamydiota; class Chlamydiia; order Chlamydiales; family FEN-1388; genus SZAS-7. The sequence continues at coordinate 1,055 of JAYRNE010000374.1, read as the reverse complement.
ATATCTATACTTTGGATGTAGAAAGAGTACGGGCCATACTTGATCCATTAAACTTTTAATTTTGCTCAATGCATAGCCCCTACGTTTTCTAAAACGTAACATCTTTTGTGCATAAAGAAAAATTAACTCGAATTATATATTATTATAATATATAATATTATAGTTAATTAGGAGCTTTTGCATGTCGCCAGTTTCAGCACATGATTTTGCCTATACAATGCAAGAACTTGCAAAGTATAGCCAGTTGCAAATGGTCGATAAAGATTTGCGAGGCGGAACCCCTATTTTAAAGCGCGAAGGTAACACGCTTCGTCTTACCTTTCTAGAAACATTAAGTCGCATAGAGCGCATCAAACGCTTTTTTGGTTTTGGCGGGTATAGGCTAAAAGATGTTGCCTACTTCTTGGAATCTAAAGCTTTTTGTGAAAAGCTTCAAAATACACCCCTTACTGTAGATGCAAGGACAAGCTTTGAGCGCGCCATTGCAACTCTTGATAGAAAAATCTTATCAAGAAATATTGAAAATAATAGGGTTAGTGTACACGTTGCCATTCGTTCAATATGTGACCGCTGGCTCCGACCAAAAATTCCCCTAAAAAATAGACAACTTTCGCATATCGTGAGTGCTTATGTAACTGATGTAAATCGCGATGACTACCTAAAAGCCCACGCCGCCCCAAAAAAGCCAAAACTTGATGATATTGCCTCTACCACACCCCATGATGATTTAGGGATGAAGCGCGCCTACGTGTTTCAAGAGCGCACAAAATTGCAGAATACGATTAGACATAGCGATACCGATCTTTTTATTAGGGTTTTTTCTGACATGCCTTGCAAAACTCCGTTATCCCTATCGCTAACAAGGCTATTTACAGAGATGTGTGAAGCCTGTTTTATTAAAGACAAAGAACTTGTTACCTTGTCATTAGACAAACTTAAAGAGCGGCTTTTTATGTGTAAACTTAAGCCCTGGCTTGAATTCTTTGATATCTCAGAGGATGTAAGAGATACATTTCAGCAGGCAATGCTCTTTATTAAAAATCAAAACTTTGATG
>JAYRNE010000373.1:0-4174 GCA_041912355.1 Chlamydiales bacterium | reverse complement strand
TGAAAAACCGAGAAAATGGCGTTCAGGTGCTTTGCTCAGACGCTATTGTTACAAACAACAAAATCAAGGATAACGATGGAAGCACTGTTGTCATTGGTGGCGTAGTAACAAGCCCCTAAATAAAACCCGGAGTGCTGCAGCCGCAGCACTCCTTCACCACTCATACGTGCAATTTTACACGCTTTTTAGTTAGGAATCATTTCGTTCATGCTCTTTTTTGTGCAATAAACTCTCTGCAAAGTGCTTGAGAGCCAGAGCCATCATCTCGATCTTTAGATTGAACAAGCTCATAGCCAGTAGCTGAAACAAGCGGAGCTACCATGCGTGAATCGTAGAGAAACCAAGCACCCTGTTCTCTCATTACATTAACGATATCTTTCTCATCATTCACATAGAACAAATTTCCAAGCAAATACCCTTCAGGCTTAATAAAAGTATCATGGACTTTTTTCCATGTTTCCTTAAACTGAGCAGGATCTAAATAGGGAAAAACGTCCGTGGCAACCACAAGATCAGCTGGCTCGTCCGGAGTGTAGGTGTTAATATCTTTCTCAACTAAGGTCAAGGCACCGGACGCAATCGCATCTTGCTGGCGCGAACGAAGAACCTCTAAAGCAGAACGTGAACAGTCAACAGCAATTACCTTCCACCCTCTTTTCAATAAAAATTCCGTTGTATGCCCACCGCCACATCCAAGGTCTATTGCAACCTTTCCTTTACCCTCAATTTTTAATAAAAAATCTTGAACATGCCTTGCCGCTGTTGTGGGACACTCTTTAGCAAAATGCCCCCAAAATTCATTGCGATTTGTTGGCAGGGTTGGAATTCTGCAGTCATGATTGCCCCGCCAGCTTGTTTTGGCATGTTCAATAGCCTGCCAAATAAGATCAAGGTTCTTTACATTTGTTGGATTCATTTTAAAAGGCGGCTTTTCAGGCTTTTTTTGTTTTAAAACTCGAAATTCTGCTTCTGTTTTTGTATTTCTTGGGTATATGTTAATTGATGGTTGCATAAAATCCTTAATATAAATTGCTTTTTATTTTAACTATTTAATCTGATTAATACAAGAAATAAGAAGCCATTTACATCACTAAAGACTACCTTCAGGATGAGTACACCTCCTTAACAATTGTCCTATTATTTGCAATCCTCGACTTAAACAAGCCGATTTATTATAATAATTATAAAAAACCGGAGATTTTGAATGAATGTACAAAATAATACAATAACAGGCGGTACTTATTATACTCCTAATGTAGAGAATAGGGTAGATAGATCTGGAAGGGATATGCCAACTACCGCAGAAAAGGTTCAAAATCTACAAAACGTTCTGCAACCTACTAGTGGACTTTGTAAGTATGCTAATGGAAGCTTTTATCTAGGAGATTTATTGCAAAATGAGCCACACGGCAAAGGAAGACTATTTGACTCAGATGGCAAGCTTCTCTATGAAGGAGGAATGCAACAGGGCAAATATCATGGAATTGGCAGGGAATATCAAAATGGCAAGCTCCAGCGCCATGGAATCTATAGACACGGGCAACTTAACGACTATGGAATTGAATATGATGGCAAAGATAAGGTGGTCTATAGGGGTGATTTTAAAAATGGCGAATATGCTGACAAAGAGGCTAGCCCCACTCGGCATCTCCAAGATACATCTCAAAACAAAAAGACTAATGAAAGTTGTGACATCCCAAACACCCATTTTCAAACCCTGCACTTTTCTGACGGACGTTCCTATAAAGGGCAAGTAAAGAATAAGATGCCAAATGGTTTTGGTAGCCTATATGACAAAGATGGAATACTCCTATATAAAGGTTATTTTAAAGAGGGCAAATTTCATGGCGATGGCAAACTCTATTGTGGTGGCATACTCGGTCAAGAGGGCTGCTATAAAGAGGGCAAACTTGAAGGGGCAGGCCGACAATATGACGAGTTTGGCCTACTCACTTTTGAGGGAGCGTTTCAACAGGGTAGATTTCATGGGTATGGAAAAACATATTTACCTGGCAAACAGCTTTATAGTGAAGGGATTTATCAAGAGGGCAAACCTCACGGCTTTGCCAAGGTCTATGATTTCACCCAAAGGCTCGAATGTGAAGGATTGTACAGTAATGGCGAACGCCAAGGCGAATGGACCTATCATCTACTGAGCGGCAAAGTCGTAAAGATGGACGCTAGCGAGGCTGCGAAAAGGTCTAAAATTACGAGATAAATAGGCGTTTAGACATTTGTCTATAACTCTTCTATCATCCTGCCTATCTTGGTGGCCGGCCACCAACACTCAGCCTTTTCTTATGCTCCTCTTGGATCTGTCCTGTGGATGATGTCGGAGACGCTTTTTTGGTTAAAGCCCTTAAAGCCTTGCTTACGCTCGAGGTTTTCTAGGTGGGAGCCTATGGCGCCTTTTTCGCGGAAGGTATCGGCTTGATTTTGGGTGATGAGGCCTTTTGCTAAAAGGCGCTCTATACGTACCTCTTCCACGGGCCACTTTTCACCTACTGTAAAGGCTTGACGAAGGTGGGGTAGGTTCGTAAAAGGAGACATCACGCCGATGCCCTTTGTCGTTAAGTCGCTACTTAACTTGTCAAAGTCAAATTGGGCTTCTAGGTGGTGCATGCCCGCGCGAAGTATGGACTCGCCATGCAAGGCACACCACAGCCCCACTGTGCCAAGCTCGGAAAGCTCTTCTAGTGTGTTATGGGCAAAGTCGCCATCTATTTCAGCAGGTGAAAGGTCGACATCTAAAAAGAGTACAAGCCGCGCCTGGTTATGTTCCATCACTTGGGCGCCCCAGCCAGCTTCAGAGCCTGCATAAAAGCGCTCGCGGCAATGAAAGCCGAGAATTTCAAATAGGCGCACTAAGCCGCGGAAGAAACGTCTTGATGAGCGAAAGGTGTGATGGTCATGATTTGCCCAACCAAGGCCCAAATGGTCTTGACGCATCTTCTGCGTCTGCCCTGCCACGTTCTTAGACTGCCAGTAGCGTCGTTCCACATCAAGGACAATCCAGGCAGCCATACCCTGGCCCACGCTTTCTACAATCTCTTCAGCTAGTGTTATGGCTTGGGTAATGCCCTCTTCTTCCTGCTCTTCTGTAATTTGATTACGGGCCCTTGTCTGCCACTTTTCATAAGCTGCAAAAATCTTATCAAGTTCCCCCTCACGCAGCGTTATGGGCTCCATAGACAAGACTCCCCTACGCTCAACAACGTAGACATAAACGCCCTGTTCTTTAGAAATAGAGGCCCTACGAAACTGAGAAAAGCTGGAACCCTCAATCCATGTGGTAATGCCCTGGCACATAAGAAAATCTGCTATACTTTCGACAGCCAAGGCCACTCCCACAAATGGGTGTGAGGAATCTTTTACGACTACTAAAGGAAGCTTCGCACCAGGATGGTGAAAAACGCGATAAAGGGGCGTTGCAAGCTCCGAAACATAGCCGCACTCTTCAAGTTCATTCTGCAGCTTTTCAGAATGGCCAAGCTCTATGTGGTCAATCCAGTCAATAAGGCGTGTACTTGTTTGTTCATAAAGGCGCTTTTCAAGTTCTCGCAAAAACTGATTTTTCTCACAGCAGCTTGCGCACGTTTTGATTATAAGCTCTTCAGCCTTAGGCTGACAAAGCCACTGAAAGGCCTTCATTTCCTTTGTTAGCATGACAGGGAACCTCTTTATTTTTCTTGTACCCTATCCTATTTTGAAAAGAATTGCCAGCTAATTTACACTGAAATCCATAGGCGCTCTTTAAGAACAGCCTCGGCCTTATACCAGCCATGTTCTTGGGCGTATTGCAGAGGCGTTTTACCGGCTTTATCTATGCTATTTACACTCGCTCCTCTTCTTGCAAGAAGTATGACCACCTCTTCAGATCTATCATCCCAGTAGTTGCCTGCGGCAAGTAAGAGGGCATTTTCACCCTGGCTGTAGATGCTTTTCAAAAAAGGTATTAAATACTTTACCACTTCTAGCGAGTCAGCGCCGCCGACAGCCTTTTCGAGGGCAAGCTGCATATACATTTGGGGAAGGGGGCCTAAAAAGTGATGAACAACCTTCACGCAAGCTAAAGATTTACTCTCACACGCTGCTACAAAAACCATCGCTACTTCATGCTGCGTAACAAATCCCGTTTCAAAAATAAGCCTTGCTAGTCGGATGTTGTTATTTT
>JAYRNE010000372.1:0-3273 GCA_041912355.1 Chlamydiales bacterium | reverse complement strand
GGAGAACAGTATGAATACTTACCAAGCATGCAATGCTGCATTTACAAAAGCTGAAATAGTTTTTAATGTTTGTGGCTCATTGCCATTTGTTTCAGTTGTAACAAGTCCGGTTCGCATACTGGCTGGAAAAATTCAAGCAATTGCTGCTCTTGCGATTGGAGTTGGTGTCTCAATTGCACTATTTATTGAAGGCCAAAAAAATCATCCGAATCCACATAAAATCCAAAAATTTAGCCAGCTTAAAGAATATGCCTTTCACCATGCTAAACATGGATTATTAAATATTATTCGCGGTGTTGGCGAAACCCTTGTATCTCTTTCAGGAGCAGGAATCTTCAACGCGATTACCTTCTTGCCATTAAACCTTGCACAAGAATACGAATTTACACCTATCAAAAAATATCGACTTCCTGCTGCCTACGCAATAGCACCAGTATAAGTTAGGGAATTACCCCTTAGAAAGCGGGTACAACTCTTTGAGAAGCTGCTCTTTTGGCTTCATAGTCGCGGTCTCTTTTTTGGGCTTGAAGGCTATGAAGGCCTGGTAGAGCGCCTCTCCCTCCCAGCTATTTTTTTTGCCATAAAGGGCGCTATAAAGATCATCTATTGGCTGCTGCATCTCTTGAGAGACGTGGCGCTTTAGACTGATGAGGGACAAAGGGGGTTTTTGGAGGTTTGTAGAAAGAGCCCATGCTAAAAGGGCACTTTCAGCCTCTTTTGCGTTATTTGCAAGGCAGGCCTTTTTTAGGCGAGATTTTACGTTCTCTTTAGCGGGAATTCTTTTTACAAGCCAGAATGCTAAGGCTGCTATCCAAATGCCATTTAGCCCTATTAACGCCCAGGCCCATACTGGGATAACCTCAGTTTGCACGGCTGAAACTGTTGTGCCAGCTAAGAGAGACTCCTGTAAAGCAGCGGGAAGCACCGTAAGCTTGCGGCTAGGGATTTTTGCAACGCGCACTTTATTTTCAGCTAAATCCCACCACTTGATGGAAATTTCTGGCAGAGTAAACGTCCCCGCTTTATTGGCAATTAGGGCAATTTTTGTTTGCCGCACTGCTGTAAAGCCCTTTTCATTTGGGGTATTTGTGAGTACTGGCTTATCTTCATACTGCTTAAATTCTGGCCCAAGCTGAATAGCAGGTGGAGGCAGCAGGCTTGCTAAAGCAGACTCAGCAGTGAGCGTTAAGGTCCAGGTGATTGGTTCACCCAAAGCTATTTTTTCAGGGTCAGCCGACCACTCATCTTTTAGCGTAACACCATTTGCCGCTAGCCAATCATGCTTATGAAAGGGAGCTGGAATTGGCTTCACATTAACGCGTACTTCATTTGAAGAAATTCGCTTAAACCTTGTCTGTACGTTGAAAAAGGAGTTACTTCTTCCTGCAATAACATTTGCTTCTAGCACCACGGGAGAGAAGATAAGCTCGCCTGATTTTTGTGGAAAAACTGCATATTTTCGTTCCACAACGGTGGTCTTTTTGCCATTTTGCATCTGTTCATACTGAATATCATCGCCAAGCTTTTCGATTAAGGCATCAGGGTCATTCACCTTCGGCTCGCCAAGAGTTGCTTGAGCAATATTCACAGAGTAGTATAAGCGAAGGGTATAAATAAGCTGGGACTGCTCAAAGACATTTTCTGCCGGTCTTACTTCTGCCTCTACATAAAGCTGATTTTCTTTTGCACTACTTTGCAAAGCCGCGCTCACTTCTATTGCAACAGGTTCAGAGAGAAACTTGCCAAACTGAATTGCAGGAATATCAAGCTTTCCTTCCCTCTTTGGTAGAAGCTCGAGATGCCAGCTTGATTTTGAAGTAACAGAGCCGTTGACAATTGATGTAGCAGAACCTTGACTTGTTGAGAGTATCTCAAAATCGGCTTCGATGGGCGAAAAATCGGGATTTCCCCTTATTTTATGCTCCGTAGAAAAGTCTACAGAGAGCGACTCATTAATACCCACTACTTTTCTTGAAACAGTAACGTCCACATCATGCGCAAAAAGAGCTGTCTGTAAAAATAAGAGAACTATAAGTACTTGTTTCATCGTTAACCATCCTGCTTTTTATACGCGCGCTCTCGGTACTGCTGGAGGAACTTGCGCCGTAAAAGCCCCCCTGGGTCATCGTCTATTTTTTGTAGCCAGCGATCATCTATCTGCCTCTGCGGATCAGGCTGGCCTTCACCCTTCTCGGCCGCGCCCAGCTCTTGATCTTGATCTTTCTCTTTCTCTTGTTCTTGAAGCTGATTATCTATCTGATCTTGCAGCTCTTTTTGCTGCTCTTCATCAGGCTTATTTTGCTTATCAGTCTGTTGATCCTGCGGCTCTTGCGACTCATCTTGCTGGTCATGTTCTTTCTCGTCTTGCTGCTGCTTGTCCTGATCCTGCTTATCCTGGCTATCCTGTTTATTCTCTTCTTGCTGATCCTGTTTGTCCTGCTGGTCCTGATCTTGCTTATCTTGTTTTTGCTCTTGTTGTTTTTGCTCTTCTTGTTTTTTTTCTTCTTGCTGCTTAAGGTACTCTTCAATCACCTTCTTGTTATAGGCAGCATCTTCATGATCAGGATCCTGCTCCAACACCTTTTCATAAGAGGCTAAGGCGCCTTGAAAATCGCCCTTCTTTGCTAAAGCCGTACCAATGTTATAGTCATCTGTAAAGAGTTCAGCAGCCTTTTGATAGTCCCCAGCCTTATAGTAGCTTGTAGCTTTCCAGTCAGGATCAGAAAAGCTTTCACTTGCCTCTTTCCACTTTTCTTGGCGAAAAAGCTCCTGCCCTTCTTGGTCAGGAGTCTGCCAAACACCTCCATTAAGTGAGGGCATAAAAAAGAGCGCTAGAACAAGCAGCACTCCCCTTCTAAAAAAGGGCAAGAAAAAAGGCAGCGCTAGAAGCACAAGTAAATACCCTTTGTCATGCCACTCATGCTGCTTCAACTCCGTTTGTTCCGCGTCACTTGCTGCTAAAAAGCTCTTAACTAATGTGTTGATATCTCGCTCATCCGGACTAATCGTAGTATAAAGGCCCTCTGAAGCACTTGCAAGCGCTTGTAGATTTTCTTTTTCAAGCTTACTGACTATAAGAGCGCCATTTTCATCCTTCTTAAAGCTCCCCTCTTCCTCCATTATAGGCGCCCCCTGCTCGGTGGCTACAGCGAGCACTGAAACAGGAACTGCCCCCTTGGCAGCTAAGGCTATAGCCCTATCACGCTCTTTAGAAGAGAGCTCTGCTGTTATAAGCAATATCGATCCCTGGCTAATGGCCCCCTGCTCAAGAAG
>JAYRNE010000371.1:0-8562 GCA_041912355.1 Chlamydiales bacterium | reverse complement strand
TAGAAAGAAGCCCCATCATGGCAAGGGATGTCGTCGTCTTGCCGGAACCTGACTCTCCCACTAAACAGAGCCTTTTACCCTTACTTAAGCTAAAGCTTACCTCGCGAACCAGCGGGCGATCGTTAATGGCCACGCTCAAAGATTCAACATGTAGTAGTGTAGAATTTTCCATTTCGTTACAATCCAACGTGAACTTATACAATATTTAGGCTATGCTTCATATTCTTAACCTGTTTGCTCGCTCTCCCTTTGCACCGCTACAAAGCCACATGGAAAAGGTACATGAGTGCGTGCACCTATTAGATGTACTCTTTTTGGCACTTAAAGAAAAAGACAATAATCGCCTTCAAGAAACTGCTAAGCTTATTTCCAGTGTCGAGCATCAAGCTGACGTTATGAAAAGCGAAATTCGCAACAACCTCCCATCAAACATCTTTTTATCGATAGATCGCAACACCTTTTTGGAAATTTTAGAGCTACAAGACAGCATTGCCGACAAAGTTGAAGATATAGCTGTTCTTCTTACGATACGCCCCTTAGAGCTTTATAACACCTTTAAAGAACCCTTTGAACGCTTTTTAGCAAAAAATATTCAGTGCTTTGATGAAAGCCGCAAGATCATACAGGAGCTGCATGAGCTTTTAGAATCATCCTTTGGCGGAAAAGAAGCTGAAAAAGTAAAAGATATGTGCGATGAAGTTGCCTTCTTAGAACATGAAGCTGACTGTATACAGCGCGAGCTTTTAAGCTGTCTTTACCGCTCTGAAGAGAGCATTTCCTATGGAGTATTTGTGCTTTGGGATAAAATTTTTGTAGCTACAGGAGCAATAGGTAATATCTCCGAAAAGCTTTCTGATTGTATACGTATGACACTAGACGTAAAATGATGGCAGAATATGAACCAATACTCATAATTAGCCTTCTCTTTGGCTTCTACGCTGCCTGGAATATTGGGGCAAATGACGTCTCGAACGCCATGGGCACCTCTGTCGGCTCAAAAGCGCTGACGATTCGCCAGGCCGTTATCATTGCCGCTATATTTGAATTTTGCGGCTCAGTATTTTTTGGCTCCCACGTTTCAGAAACGCTGCAGCAGGGCCTTATTAACCCACATGTATTTGCCGATCAGCCTCATGTACTTGTAAACGGCATGCTCTCCTCCCTCCTTGCCTGCGGCATATGGCTGCAGCTTGCCACCTACTTTGGACTACCGGTATCCACCACACATGCCATTGTAGGAGCTCTTGTTGGCTTTGGAGCTGTTATTGGAGGCACAGGGGCTATCTACTGGGATGAGGTATTTACAATTGCAGGAAGCTGGGTAGTTTCGCCTCTTATGGGAGCAAGCGTTGGCTTTGTCTTTTTTTCTATACTTCGAAAGCGCATATTTTATCGTAAATCCCCCCTTACTGCCACCCTAAAAGGGCTACCCTGGATTGTTGCAAGCCTTGTAATTGTCTTTTCTATTGTAGGGCTTTGGAACGTTGTTGCCCCTAAGGGAGACATGTTTGACAAGCTGCAGGTTATTGTTATTAGCGCGCTAGTTTTAGCTATTATTACACGCATTATCATATCGCGCATAAAACTGCCCAAAAGCGCCCACGATAGCATGCACGAAGAGTTTTTGTGGGTAGAGCGCATATTCGGCTTTTTACAAATTGGCACAGCATGCCTCATGGCCTTTTCTCATGGTGCAAACGATGTAGCAAATGCGATTGGGCCACTTGCAGCTATAATATCCATTTCAGAAACCGGAAGCACAGTCTTTCAGCCCACATTCCCAACATGGATTTTAGTTTTGGGAGGTGCAGGCATAGTTGCAGGCCTTGCTACTTGGGGCTGGCGAGTTATTGAAACTATAGGCAAAAAGATAACAGAACTTACACCAAGCCGCGGCTTTTCAGCTGAATTTGCTGCAGCCCTTACAGTTCTTTTAGCATCGCGCCTAGGCTTTCCAATTTCTACTACTCACACACTTGTAGGCGCTGTTTTAGGCGTTGGCCTTGCTGGAGGATTAGCAGCCTTAAACCTCAGGACCCTTCGTGACATCATCCTTGCCTGGATAGTAACAATACCGGCTGGGGCAGTACTCTCTATTTTATGCTACTACTTAATTGGTGTTATTGCATAAATATAGGGATATAGGGCCTCTGGCTGTTTGACAGCACGCCGATAAGCCGTCGGGCACGGGCTCGGGCACGGACACGACTGCATGAATATAGTAGCTGGCACACCTAGCTTTGCCCAATAAAACGCTCTAACACTCGTGCTCCACAGTTTGCACCCTAGTGCAGTTAAGCAAGAGACATCCTGTCAGTCCTTTTGGTCTTTTTTCACTATTTGATTAAAATTGTAAATGCTGCTAGGGTGACGATTTTACGCGAGGATAGTATGAACCACTTTATATATAAAATATTTATTATATGCGCTACGGTATTGTCTGCATATGGATTTGCAGCTATTGGAATTAACCCAACACACAAGGTCGTCGAAGAGTCCAAAAGACACCACAGCCACAAATCACACTCTAAATCAAGCCACAGCCATAAAAGATCTTCCTCCTCATCATCATCCAATCACTGCCGGCCACCCTACCTTCCTCATGCGCGAACAATACAAGCACCTCCCTATATTTCCTCTGTAAATGGAAGACCTGTAATGCAAATTGCTGTTCTTAATCGCACAGCTCTTGTTAGTCAGACGCTCTTAAACAAGGTGCTTAAAACCATTACCATGCAGGTATGCGAAGACTTTGCCCCCTTTTACGGCATTTATGTAAAATTTAAGGTCTTTCCTGACCAGACTACTGTCGACTGGACTCGCTATGTACCTCTTATTATCGATGATCTAGTGCCTGCAGACTGCGGCTGCATTTCGTTTCACGCCCTTAACACTAATGACCTAAATGGCTTTCCGATAGGCGATGCGGTAAATAACCCGCCACCAATTCCAGTAGGCACTCCCTACATCGTTATACCAATGGGAGATGCTACAACAGATTATGGTGTAGTTCCTACTTCACTTGCTGGATACCCCTACCTGCCCCAATCTTTTGATGGCTTATTCTCACAAACTACTAGCCACGAAGTACTTGAAACACTACATAACTACTCTACAAACCTCTACACCTTTGATTTTGTGGGAACAACATCCGTTGATAATATTAACGCCTTTTCAAACGAAGTATGCGACCCCTTCCAGTTTAGTCCGGGCTATAGACTATGCGACCTAAACGTTGCCAACTTTGCCCTGCCAAGCTTTTGGGTGAACGACGAAGCAACAGGGCCCTTTGACTTTTTAAATACGACATCTGCGCCCTTCACACCCTATGCCGGAATTTTAGACCTCATTCAATTCGGCTCCTGCGGCGGGGAAAGCTTTACTGTAGTCTCCCTTCCCTCATCTGAAGGCGACCCCTCAATGCTTGAACTTGTTGACAATGGCCCAATATTTGCCCCTTGTAGCTCAAGTGGCGGCGCTCTTCTTGCTGCCCCCAACCCCAAAACCTGCACAGGCAAATCCTGCCATCGCCTTCGTACGTTTAAGGTTCTAAAACACTAAAGCATTTCTTTATGTTGATCTTGATTGTAATCAAGATCAACATAAATTAGATAAATAATTATTGCTTTTAATTTGATATTAATTTAGCATCTTATTTAAAATAAGCATGCTAAAATATGGAACCAATTGTACATTTTAATCCAATACAGAGCATCTCGGCACACGTCTACATGCTCGAAAATCTCCGATTAGACGCACAACCAAGGGAAGATAGCCTTGCCCTTACTAAGCGCGTTCAAGAGACCTTACGCTGCTGCCCCAACGAAGTAAAAAATCCAGCCCTAATTTTAGACTGTCTGCGACTTGCTGAGCGCGTACGAAGAGATGCACTAGGAACGCCAACCTATGTGAAAAAAGATGATACATTCCTAAAAAGAACCATGATTTTAGGCAGTACAGCAACGTACATCCTTCTTAAAAGCAAAGATGATCTTCCAAAGATGCGAGGCGGCTTTAAAGTTGGCGCCTTTGCCCTTCGTATTCCCGTAAACCCCAATGAAAAACCTACCAGCGTCTACCAGCTAGTCAATAACGATGAAAGAGGTCTCTTAGAAGAAGACGAGCTTAATACCCAAAAATATTTCGCAAGCCTCGGAATAAGCCCCCAAATCTACGACACATTTGACTATACTAAAGAAAAAACTGGAACGAAAAAGCGATGCGCATTTGTAGAAACGTTTGATGGTGACCTTTACCTATTCAACAACACATCCAAAGAAAGACCTTTCCCACTAAAGCCACAGCAGCTCTTTGATACTGCCTACACACTCGCTAAACACATCTCTACCCTTCACTCTCTATCATGTGCTCATGGTGACTTTCAGCTTGAAAACATTGGTGTTCGCTATGATGCTGTCACCGAAAGAATCATACAACTTTTCTTAACTGATCTTGGCACTGTAATCAAACTCGGCCAACCAAATGCGATGCAACAAGGCGCTCTAAGCCTCTACTACGAACCGCCAGAAAGCTTTGAAGGGGAAGTTACTGATCAAATGCAACGCGAAATCTACAAGATTGGCATAGCTCTTTCTATGCTTGTAGATGGCGATCCAACAGAGTATGAGCCCGTGTGGCTAGACGCCCTTGCTGAGATGAATACCGAAAAACCTTTCCAGGAATGCCCTGAAGAAGAACCCTATACATTTACTGGCAACTTATCCTGGCTAAACAATATCTCAAAAAGAACAGGCCAAAACATTACTCCTGATCAGATTGCTAATGTCATTAGTGAACAAAGGGCCTACAGAGAAATTGCAGAAACTGCTCTAGAAGAACTCGACGAGCAGGATGATCCGCTAGAATTTTACCTCCGTCTTTTTTCCATCATGCTTCATCCAGAGCCTACAAGGCGCCCAACAGCCGCTCAAATAGTTGCCTACTGCGATATCTTTAAAGCAAAATACTTGGACACAAAGTAACCCCGAAATTACTCCTCACTCTTAGGATCGAGGGCCGCGTGGAGAGCTTGGCCAAGAAAGGCTATTGCTACTAGAAGGACTGTAAGGATTATGGCCGGTGGCCAGAGAAGCCTAGAATCCGCAGGAAAGGCAGCGCGTCCTTCGTCCATAAGTACACCCCAGGAGCAAGACTGCTCTTCACCTAGCCCTAGAAAGGCAAGAGCAGCTTCCCGCGTTACTGCAGCCATGATATCAAAGGGCAATAAGGCAAGTACTGCTAGAATGCTATTAGGAAGGATATGGCGAACAAGAATAAAGCCATCAGGAAAGCCTACAGCCTTTGAGGCATCGACATAAAGCATCTCGCGCTCACGAAACGTTTCTGCCCGAACAAATCGGAAGGAGCTCATCCAGCTAAAAAGCGAGATCACCAAAATAATCACAAATATCGACTTTGTCTGCAGTATGCTTACTATTAATAGCAGCATAAAAAAGACAGGCATTGCCTCCCAGACCTCTACAAAGCGGCATAAAAGCATGTCAAGCTTAGAGCCATAATAACCAGACACAAGCCCAAGGGGTATGCCTATACCAAGAGCCAAAAAGGTAGCTAAAAAGCCGACAAAAAGGGAAATTCTCGAACCAAATATAAGCGCTGAAACCAAATCCTTGCGATTGATGCGCGTGTCAAGGGTAAATGGCAGCTGCAAGTTAAGAGCCTGCTCACCCCCTACATCATCTTCCCAGTGATGCTGGCTTAGTGGGGGCATGATGATGAACGAAATTTTACTCTCCTGCCTATCGAGCCACGCACGCTTATCAACGATAAACTGAAGGCGGTTTTGCAGCTCCTCATAGGCCTCATTTTCTTCTTGGAGCTTTATTTTTTTTAGCTCTTCAGGACCCGATTTTACCTTATCTTCCCGCATGCGCTCCTCTTCTTGAAGAGAATGCTCATAAGCCGCTTTACCCTCTACCAGCATCTTCTTAAGGGCTTTTTTCTCACGCTTTTCTCGAACACGCTCCTGAAAATAAAGTGTATAGGGAGGGGTTTTGGGGTTATCAAGACTTTCTACAATCTTCTCATGCCAAGAACGTCTATTAAACTCTTTAAGCACTAAATTGAGTTTTGCATACTGGTTCATATACTCAAGCTCAATATCCCAAGAGGGTAGTACAGACTTTGCCCGAGCTTCGCGATCTGATGGCTCCTGTTCTAGCTGCAGTATAAGCGCCTCTTTTTGCCTGTTAAGATAGGGAGAGTCTGCAGGGTTTAGCACCTCAACAAAGCCAAAATAGAGAAAAAGGGTAAGCAATAACCCCGGTAAAGCTATTCTGATGCCAAGTTTATATTGCGGCTTTAGCCACACAGCCAGAAGGTAAAGAGGAAGAAAGACGCCGAGCAGGTTAAAAAAGAGGTCTATTTTTTTTGTAAAAAAGGCCGTAGAAAAGAGGTAGCGAAAAAGGGGAAAGTAGAAGGTGCCATCGTAGACTACCACTAAGGGCTTGCTTGAAGCCAAAAAGGGTGCGTAAAGAGCCATTATAATAAAGAGCCCAAGCACAAGCATCCCAAGAGCACCAAGTGGACGCCTTATTACCCTCGCCCATATTGTTTGCCAGTAGGTTTTATGGTTCATGATCTTGCTCCTAACTCTACGCGCGGATCTAGCGCCATGTAGCACAAGTCAGCTACAAGATAGCCCACAAGGGCTAAAAATGAGCCCATAAGTGATGAAAACATCATCACATTATAGTCACGATTTAAAATGGCATCATAGAAAAACTTGCCAAAACCATGTATTTCAAAAATCGTTTCTATAATTACAGAACCGCCTATAATAAGCCCTAAGGAGCCTGCCACAGAGGTTATTATAGGAATTGCCGCATTCATGCCGACATGCCCACAATAAAGTGAAAGTGGGCCCACGCCTTTAGCACGGGCGGTTCGCACATAATCCTTCCCAAGGGAATCCAAGAAAACAGCACGCGAAAGGCGAGTCTGAATGGCCATGCTGCCTAAAAAGATGGCAACTAAGGGCAAGGTGATGTGCCGCGCAATATCAAGCACCCTCTGCCAAGAGGTAAGCGAGTGGTAGACTGACTCTTCGCTTGAAAACCCACGTATAGGAAAGGGAATGTCAGTAAAAGGATAGTTGTGATGAAGCGCTACCTTTTCAATTAAAAAGGGCGCTAGCACAAAGATAGGAGTTGCCCATAGTATTAACAAAATAAGGTTCAACCCCCTGTCAAAGAGCGATCTTGCGTATATCGCCATGAGCATTCCAAATACGAGGCATAAGAAAAATGTTGCGATCATCGGCAGCACAGAGAGCGTTAGAGAGATTTTTAAACGTGACACCACTTCGCCTATTACAGTTCTATTAGGGTCATTGCGTAGTACGCCAAAGTCTAAACTTAGTGTTCGCTTTAAGTACCTTGCAAGGCGCGTATCAAAAAAGGCCGTATCAAGATAGGCCATGCCTGAGGTGCCAAAGGTAAGTCCCTGAGGATGCTCTTTATACCAGTTTGAGAGGATGCCCACCTGCTGATTAAGCTCCTCTTCTGTTTTAGGAGAATGCTCTCTAAAAGAGTCCAAGAAAAGGTTATTCTTTGCAATCTCTTGGTTTTCATCGCGCTCATGAGGCGTAAGGTGAGCCCCCATATTAGCAAAGCGAGTAGCGCCCCGCAAAAAAAAGTAGACAGCAAGCTTTCTTGTTTCAAAGGGCACTTGGGTATCTTTTGCAATGCTTAGAAGCTGGGTAAGGGTGTAGCGCGCTCTATCGCCCACAAGAACACGAAGCGCAGAATAGCTTTTGGCACTCATCTCAGCACTATTTTTAGATTTATGCTTTGTTCTAATCATCTCTAGATCGTGAAGCACGCGCCATTTTGACGTAAGCGGCCAGTCGTTATAAAGAATAGGAAGCGTAAGTCCAAAAAACTCGCGAAACTGCAAGTAGCGATCTTCTGGTGGTGCAACACTTGCCCGAGCACCCATCGATGCCTCACCACCCGCACCCACCTGGGCCACATAGACCGGCTCTCCCGGCGCCAAATTAATAATCACAAAATTCACAAATACAATCGCAAGCAGCGTCAGGGGCAAAAGAAGTAGTCTGTAGATAATATATCGCAGCATAATAAGGGCATATTCGCATGAATGTGCGATTTTTTCCAGAGCTTATTGTAGCATTGACCAAGAGGGTTAGAAAAATTGGCAACTTAGCTGCACGTGCAATAAACCGTCGGGCACAGGCTCGGGCACGGGCTCGGGCACGAGTGCGTGAACACTTTGTTGGACAACCAAAACTTTGTAACACTCGTGCCCCTGCCTAGGGTAAAAAGAATTGGCAATTTCCGATTTATGATTTGGCGAATTTTTCACCATAATTTGTGATCCCTCTCAGTTCCGAAGGAACGATTTTAATAATAGCCCATAGTGTAGCACCGTCAGGTGCAAACTATGGGCTATTATTAAAATCGTTCCTTCGGAACTGTAGAAAACAGGACAATTTTTGGGGGGAATTTTAGTGAGGGAAACAGTGGCGTTTTAGACCCATTCTTTTCTCCTCAGATCGGGCACAGGCACAAGTGCGTGAAC
>JAYRNE010000370.1:0-4443 GCA_041912355.1 Chlamydiales bacterium | reverse complement strand
TTTCTATCACAAGGTCAGATTCGGTAAGTAAAGCAGCAACAAGTGGAAAGGCTAAGCTCGAAAGATCAGCAGGCACCTTGTAGTAAAATGGTGTAATATGTCCTTGACCATGAATACTATAGCAGTTTTCGCTATTTTCTTCATAGTCTACTCCCAACCGCTTAAGCCAAGAGAGCGTTAATGCAAGCCAAGGCTTTTCTCCAATATTTTCTATATAAATTTCGGTGGTTCCCTTGAGCATAGTCGCCGCAATCATAAGACTTGAGATCGGCTGCGAATCCTGCCCATCCACAACTATCCGAGCTTGCCGGATAGGCCCTTTAACAGATATTGGAGCATGGCCGTTATTTGAAGTGCACCTTGCCCCCATCTGGCTAAGACCATCTAGAAGTGGCTGACAAGGCCTTCTTGTTTGGCAAGATACATCGCCTGTTATCGTAATCAATCCACTTGTTAAAGCACCAACTGCCGCCATAAACCTCAAAACTAATCCGGAGTTTTGAGCATCGATATGTGCTGCTTCTATGTTTAGATCAATCCCTCCATGTACTTCTAGAGATGTTCCTTGACGAGTAATTTTTGCACCAAATGTGGAGCAAGCTCGGATCATAGCATCAGTATCAGGTGAATCAAGCACATTATCGATGGACGATTTTCCGTTAGCAAGTGATGCAAAGAGAATTGCGCGCAGGGTGTGGGATTTTGATGAGGGAAGTGTGAGGCGACCATGAAGGCCACTTGGCATAATTTCAATCATTTATTTAAATCCCCTTAATACTTATACTTATCTACATGTTTAAACTATTTTGCCTTATTTTGCTGCCTCTACAGCTTGCTGCCACCACTCTAAGCATGAATGATGCTAAAGCCGGTGACTATATCGTATACGCCTATAAAGAGTCACTTGTGCTCGTGCGCGTTAGAGAGCATACAGACTCCCATCTTGTTTTCGAAGAGATAAATGCACCTAAAAGTGCAGCATCAAATAACTGGCAAGAGTGGGTATCAAAAAAGGCTCCAGGACATACCTCTTGGACGATTAGCCGCATAGACCTTACGTTAAAGAAGGTAGACTCTATTTTCTCTGTTGATGAAAGAATGTTCCTCAACACAAATCCTGCCTTTCAGTTTCTCCCCACCCTTCTGAAGGTAGACATCGAACCTATTGCAGATTCTGAAAGAAAGCGCGTGGGCATTGAGCCTCAAGCGGGCGAGCCGGACTATAGACGCCTATGGCTTCCCAAAATTACCTATGAGGGCAATGTGATAACCCCTCCAGTTGCTGCCTATAAAACAAAGTGGCCGGATGATGAGAGTGACCTCTCTTCCAAAACTATCGACATCTACCTTCCACAAAGAGAAGCACTCACCTACCTTCCCTACTGGATTGAAGTGTCAGGCGGCTGGCAAAAAGCCAAAATATCGGCCCTAGATTCCGGTAGAGGGCTAACTTCCCCGATACTTTTGAACACTTATGAACAAGACGCCCAACAATAAAAAAGCGCCCTGTTTTCCCTCTCTAGAAATTGCGTAAGCTGTTAATAATCAATAACTTACAAAATCACGCCGACCAACATAGTCCACAGAGCACGAAAATCTGTCAACAACAATTCTTGCCTCTTCGACAGAACTCCCACAATTGTCGACAATTCTTACCAAAAAAGCGAACAAAAAGCGAACATTAACCAGATAGCTTCGCCCCCAAAAAAAGGACAACCAAATAGGGTTCGGGTTTGTCCTTTTGGTCCCTTTGGTCCTTTTCGTCCTTTTTTTTGGGGCGAAGCTTATATTGGCAAAATCACTCCAAAGAGTTACAATATCTCTTTATTGGAGATCACAATGACAAAAGCTTATTCCCTTCGTAAATGCCGACATATCTTTAAAGATGGCGTAATTCGCTACAAAAAGCTCTCACGCCGCCTATCCGATGAACTTTTAGCAAACTTAGAGCGCTCTTTGGATGGGCTTGACTTAGCTCTTGCTAATAAGGATGCTGAACAGGCACAGGCCTATGCTGCCGAGGTGCAGCAATTTTTAGAGGATCATGGCAAAAAAACGGCTTTTGAACACCTTCGGGAGTTTACTGTTGCTATTATCTTGGCGCTTATAATTGCAGCACTTGTGCGCCAGATGTGGTTTGAGCTTTATGAAATACCTTCTGGCTCTATGAGACCAACGTTTAGGGAAAGTGACCGCGTGCTTGTCTTTAAGGACACCTTTTGCATCAATAAACCTTTTGAAACTGACCATTTCTACTTTGAGCCTGAATATGTCAAGCGTGGTGAAATCCTCGTCTTAACAGGTGATGGGCTTGATCTTCCCGACGTAGACACCGTATATTTTGGCCTTTTCCCAGGTAAACGACGCTATGTAAAGCGCCTTGTAGCAAAAGATGGCGATAGAATCTTCTTTTATGGCGGCAAAATCTATGGCATCGATAAACACGATATGCCGCTTGAAGAGAACCCCATACTCTCATCCCTCGAATATATCCCCTTCATTACATTTGAAGGCAAACTCGATGAAGTACAGGGCCAAAAGAGTGATAAGAGCTTTATCTTACGTCACATGAACATCCCCGTTGCTAAAGTTGACCTTTCTAAGTCTGGGCGCACAAATGGCACTCCAGTTGGCATCTACTCAAACTTTACAGAGCTTTGGGGTATTGGTAACTTTGCTATGAGCCGCCTTTTAGAGCCAGATGACCTTCCAAGCTCCGCAAAAATTTTGGGCTACGAGCAGCAAGATGCCCTCTTATATCTTGAGGTAAAACATAACCCAAGTCTGCCTGTAAACCAGGGGCCCGATGCAAATGGCAATCTCTCCCTAATCAACAGTGAGCTTAGCTGGATACCGCTTGATGCGCAAGCTTGCGAGTCTCTAAAAGAAGCGATGTATACAGCGCGCTTTTACGTCAGAAAGGGAACAGCCTTTCGCTACACACCTGAGGGGCCAGATCTTAAGGGTCGAGGGGTCTATTTAGACCGAAAAATTCCCGATGGCTGCTATGAGTTTATTGACGGTGCTGCCTATGAAATTGGCTGGGGTGCGATAACTCACCTACTACCACCTACTCATCCGATCTACCCCCATACGCTTAAAATGCTGAAGGCCCTTTATAACTCAGGCATAGACTTTTCAAGCTCTACAAACAACCCTCAGAAAAATAACTACTTTCCAGCGCGCTACACCTACTTCCGCGATGGAAGCTTATACACCCTTTCAAAGCCTCTTTTTGCTAAAGATGCACCCCGAATTACTACCTTTATAGAAAAGGAAAAGGCCCGCGAAAAGCTGCAAAAAGGCTACATGCCCTTTGTAGATAATGGCCCTCCAATGAAAGATGGAAAGCTCGACATCAACTACATAAAGTCCTACGGCTTACCTATAGAAAATAACTACTACCTCATGCTAGGCGACAACCACGCCATGAGTAACGACAGCCGCTTCTTTGGTGCTGTTCCCCAAAAAAACCTCCAGGGCTCTCCTGCTCTTCTCTTCTGGCCTCCTGGAAGCCGCTGGGGAAGACCTCCACAGCCAAGCCTACCACTATTTCGCGCATCAAACGTTACTGTTATTTCATTAGCAGTCGTTGTTGCCTGTATTTCAATGGCCCTCTATAACCGGCGCACGAGCGCAAGGTCCTATGAACGCTCGCGCGATAATAGAAAGGAAAAAGAATAATGAGCAGTTTAGCTGTAGCGAGAGGTAATTCTACACCTGTTTCTAACGAATTTAGGCACGAAAATAGGCCCCTATCGCGCTTTGCCGATACAATCAAGGGAATTTTCTGGTCTTGCTTTTGGAAGATTACAACAAGTCGCTTTGCACTTTTTCTTTTACGCTTTAAAGTCTTAAAGAGCGAAACGTGGCTTGAGAAGGCCTCTTGTGCACGAGCGAATGCGATATTCTGGAAGGCAGTAAACAACGTTCCTGCCTATAAAGAGCATGTGGCAAATAGCGGCCCCTTTCCAAGAACATTTAATGACATTCCTATTACTGATAAACTCTCCTACATCAAACCCCATGCTGATGCCCACACTCTTCATCGCACGATGTGGAATGGTAAGCTTCCCTACAATGGCCAGTGCGACACCTCTACAGGCACAACAGGCAAGCCAACAATGTGGGTGCGAGGAACAGAAGAGCGCGAGATGGTAAAAACGCTCATACACTTTGCAACGCGCGTAGTAGTTGGCAATCAGCCACTCTTCTTTATTAACGCATTTGCTCTTGGCCCCTGGGCAACAGGCATGACAACGTCTAATGCTCTCTTTGATCGCGCTGTCACCTTCTCAACAGGCCCTGACATAGAAAAGATCTTTGATGTACTTTCAAGCTTTCCTCCTGAGCAGCACCCAGATAGAAGATACGCCATTGCAGGCTACCCCCCCTTCATGAAGGACTTATGTGAAGAGGCAAGACGGAGAAACTTTGACCTTA
>JAYRNE010000369.1:0-13326 GCA_041912355.1 Chlamydiales bacterium | reverse complement strand
CGGATGTTTTACAATTCTAGAATCTGATTTTCTTATAATTGCTAACAGCATGGGAGTGCTATTTTGACAGTGAATTTTTCTGAAATTAGCATGCATTCGGGGCCAGAAGAGAGCCCCGGCTATCTTTTATGGAAGGCAAGTACTTTATGGCGCCGACGGATAGAGGCGGCCCTAAAGCCTCTTATGCTTACCCATCCCCAATTTGTTGTGCTTGCAGCTACAGCATGGCTAGGAAGGAAGGGTATAATCCGACAAATTGATATCGCCCACTTTGTCGGCCTTGACCCCAACACCACAAGCCAAATTCTGACTACCCTTACCAAGAAAAACCTTATTCAAAGAAAGGCCCAAGATGGCCGCAGCAAAAGTCCTACCCTCACAAAAGCCGGTCAGGAACTCCTAGCTCAAGCAATGCCGATAGTAGAGCAAGAAGATGCAAACTTCTTCAGCCAGATTAACACTGCTAGCTGCCCATTCCTAAAGGGACTCTACGAGCTTGCACAATAAGAGAAGGTTTTTTCATATTCGTTTCTTCTTTTCAAAAAAAAGAATGATTTGCTAATATTAAAAGTGAAATCCAAAGTAAGGAGCCCTATCCAATGAGACAATAAGTTTGCATCCAGTTTGTTAAGAGCTAATGTAACCCAAGGATCAAACTATGTCTCGGCTTCTTGTTCATTTATTAAATTATTCTTTTTCTTATGGCTCTCGGCTTTTATTTGACGATATCTCTTTGTCAATAGGTCAGGGAGAAGTTTTTGCCCTAATTGGCGAAAATGGCTCAGGAAAAACTACTCTTTTACAGCTTATAGCAGATAACGCTCAATCCGATGTTGGATATTTACCGCAGGAAGTAGTGGTTACATCCCCTGACACTACCGTACGTGACTATATTCAAGAGGGACGCTTGAGGGAGCTTGAGCGCCAGATGGCATCTTGCTTAGAAAATGGCAAGATTGGCGAATGGGAGCTTCTGCATGAGGAGTATGAGAGCTTGGGAGGCTATTCTCAAGTGCCGGTAGAAGAGGTGCTGCAAGGTCTCAAGCTTGATTGTGAGGCATGTATGGGCACGCTAAGTAGTGGCGAGCGCGTGCGTGTAAGCCTTGCAAAAGCCCTTATTGCAAATCCTGATTTATTGCTTTTAGATGAGCCAACGAACCACCTTGATGATGGGATGGTTAAGTGGCTTCAGGATCTTCTTCAAAAGCGAAAAGGGGCAACTGTTATTGTCTCGCACGACAGGAGTTTTTTGCGAGCTACAGTAAATCGCCTCCTTGAGCTTAAAGATGGCAAGCTTACGCGCTATGGAGGCGGCTATGACTACTACCTTGAGGAGCAAGAAAGAAGGCTTGCAGCTCAGCTTAAAGCCTACGAAGAGCAGCAGGAAGAAAAGGCCTCTTTGCAGCAAAAAATTAAGGCCATGACCTTCTCTAAGAAAAAGACCACGCCCTGTAAAGATCGCAACGTCATGGCCTATGATAGGCGTGGAGAGTACTTTCAGCGCTCGCAGCAGCACATATTAGATATGCTGAAGCAGCGTCTATATGAGATTGAGCGCAATCCTTTACCCCACCCCAAGCCCAAAAGCATCACAGGTCTTACATTTACACCTACTCCCCTTGCGTCTAATGACGTGCTAGAATTAGAGGGGCTTTCAAAAGCCTATGGCGATAAAATTCTCTTTTCAGGGTTTACTCAAGAGGTAAAAAAGGGTGATCGCATAGTAATAACCGGGCCAAATGGCGCTGGTAAAACGACGTTAATTCGCTGCATTATGGGGTTAGAATCTGTGGATTCTGGCAAGATACATCTAGCACGCTCATCCAAAATTGCCTATCTTGATCAAGAGGTAAGTGATCTACAAGAGAGGACCCCTTTTGAATACTTTAACTTATCAGAAGAAAAGCTATTAAGAGAGCTCCACATGGCAGCTATAGGCGGTTCTGAACTTATACACCTCCCCTTCTCTAAGCTAAGTATAGGCCAAAAAAAGCGCTTTTACTTACTAAAGCTCATTTTGGAAAGGCCCAATATACTGCTATTAGATGAGCCCACGAACCACCTAGACCTTTTAACGCTGGAGGCCTTTGAAAAGGCCCTTTTAGACTTTGAGGGGGCTATTATTAGCGTATCACACGATCAGACCTTCATCTCCAAAATTGCTACTTCTATTTGGAGGTTGCCTTTACTTGCGTGAGCTCGTCTTATAGAGCCTTTGCAGAATCAGTTGGAGGTTTTTCTCTGTTCTCTGGCCGTGAGTTGGTTTGTGTCCGTCTTTAGAGTTCGTGTAGTGAGCGTATTCGTGGGCAATAAGGACATCAAAGTAGGCTTTAAGTTCGCTCTCTTCCACATGTTCTTCAAGTAATACCGAGCGAAGATTGATGTTGATTCCAGCATCTTCTGAGGCGTAGCCTAAAATGGAAGAATCAAGAGAAATATAGAATGAGAGTATGGAGGAATCTGCAAAGGTGCTAAGCGCCTGCGAGCAGGCGACAATGGCACGTGTTGTAAGCAATGATACGCTTGGACTTTCGCGACTTATCCATTCATCGTAGCCTTCGTGTGTCGAGAGGATTTTATATTTTCCAAAAGAAATAGTTTTGGTGAGGCTCTTTATAAGTTCAGAAATTTTTTCATTATCATCAAAATCGCTTTCAGGAACTTCGTCTCTTAAAGTAAAGTCAGAGGTGAAGTTAAGGGGTTTTGATGGAGGTGGGGGGATGCTAAAGTACTCTTCGTTTACATATTCCTTTTCGTCTACTTCAAGTAATTCATCATAAGGTTCCCTAATGGCTGCATCTTGCTGTCGAAGGGCTTCGTGAGGTGGTGTGGTTACTGGTTTTTGGGGCTCTTGTAGGGCGCTATTTACAATGTCTAAAAACTTGCGAGGATCGCTCTCCTTTATGGCAAGTGCACGCTGAGAAAAGATGATTTTACCATTTTCAATAATATAGTAAGGCACATCATGCATGCTGCCAGATTGTCGCACTTCAACTTGACCGGGCAGCCTATTACTGCCATCTTTAAAAAATTCTAGTCTTTCTTCTAGCCATTTGGATAATTTTCTTGTTTCATCAATGAGCTCTGGGCAGGCTGCAAGTTTTACTCTTGTGCGCTCTTTTATCTCATCAATTGATGGATAGTCTTCTCTAATAAGACTAAATAGTATTGGATGAACAACCTTACACGCCCTTACATCGCACAATTTAGGGACTACGGCATTGTCTTCTAAATGATCTGTTGAAGTGCCTGCGACAATGAATTGTATATCACTATTTTCTGGCCTGTTTTTAAATGCCTGAACGATGTTTTTTTTTGCTTTATTTGATATGTGGTCAGGTAATTCTTCGAGGTGGCCTACTTGAGGTGCTTTTTCATTATTTAGAAACTCTCTTAAAATGACTTCAGCAAATGGAGGATCTTCATCTAAAAGTTCTGAGATCAATATTGCCATGGCTTCAAGGTACTTTATCTGTGAAATTTCGTTGCGGTCTCTATTAAGAGCATCACCTTTAATAAAATCCACGCCATAGGCTTGCTGACTTGATGAATGGCGTTTAAAGTAGATGCCCATCACATAGACTTTTCCGGCAAATTCTTCGCCTAATAGCACTGCCCTGCCAGACCTTGTCTCTTTTCTCGCGACAACTGGGAAGGGCCCGGGATTGACTGTAGCGGCATGTCTATGGGTAAAAAATAAAAAGCGTTGAACAGCTTCGCGATAATCGTCAAATTTTAGTTCAGGATTGTTGCCAAGGTGTACAAGTACATCTTTTTGTGGGGTTATGCCAAGGGTTTTTGTTAGCTCTTTTGTAAGGGACTTAAACTGGAGCTCTTTATGTGCAGGATTAAGCGCCCTGTAGCCAACAATGCCTCTTTTTTCATTGAACAGCAAAGCGACACCCGACTGAAAGATCTCAAATGCGTTCTTTGTTCTCATGGCCACAGTAACTGCGGACTTAAGGCCCTCTCCATGGCCCCCTGCGTCTCGTTCGCTTTTTGTAGAGACGCCTAGGCAGAGTGCATCGCTATTAAAGCTGCCATTTAGGTTAATTATGCTGATAATGGGGCCGTTTGTGTTTTTATACTTTGGGGTCCATAAAAGGTAACCAACCGCGTCTTGCCGCCCCCCTTTTTCACATTCCAGGTATATTGTAGTAATGATCTTTGTTTCTCTGTCCCAAGAGCTTGGTAGCTCGTCAATGACAACTCTTGGCTTTAGGCATTTATGGCGTTTTTTGTGAATGCTATACATGCTATCAGTAGCGTTTTGAATGAGGTCGCGAATGGAATCCGCTAGTGTCCATGATTTGCAAAAGCCTATTCCATTGAGGGTGAGAGAACAGTTTCGTGATTGTTTTACTATTGCTAGCCAATCCTCACTGACATTCTCTTGCCATAGTGGCTTTTTACGTTTTGCTTTTGTTGCAGAGCTCTCTTCACTAGAACTGCTAGTGATATAATTAAATGATTCTACCGACATAATCCACGCTAATTAATTAAGAAATTATTATGTCGTATTTAATAATATTATGCAAATGTTTATTCTAAAAGTGCGGACATTTTGAGCAGGGGGTAGGATTCCTATTATGAGTGTTCTAGAAATTTTATGAGGGCTTGATCAAAGAGCTCTTGCTCTTCATACTGTGGAGAGTGGCCGCTATGCTCAAATATTTTAACTGTAATATTTTTAAAATGGGGTATAACGGGATCCCACGAGCTTGGTGGAGCTACAATAAAGTCGTAGCGGCCAAGGGCTAAAAATAGAGGTGTTGTAAAAGAGGCAAGACCCTTCGTGCAATCTAAATCGCGTAGCACTATGCCATACAAATAGTCGAACATGGGCATATTTGGGCGAGTCGCCTCCCAAAGAGAAGCAGAATTGAAGGTATAGTCATACCAGCTTTGAGGGTCTCTTCGTATGTACCACTGGACAAATTGCTCACTAGGGGCAAGTTTGCTTAATGCTTCATCAGGAAGGGCCTCTATACGCTTTGCAAGGGCTGCTTTTCGTTCGGGTGATGCATGTTCTTCCCAATTTTTCACTGCAGCATCGTGGTGGGCCTTGTTAAGGTTTGGTGAAATGCCAATCAGTACGGCGTGCGAGACGACAAGCGGAAATTTTTTTGCATACTCTAGCGCTAAGAGTGCGTGTGCTGAGTGTCCCATAACGACACACCTTTCAAATCCTATCTCTTTTCGTATCGCTTCAATATCTTCTAAGAAGGTATCAAGCGATAGATTTTCGGCTGTTCCTGACGTTACTGAAAATCCGCGCCAGTCAATAAATGCCATACGTAAGTGCTTTCTCAGGTTTTGTGAGAAGCTTTTTGGGTAAAATAGTGCGCTGCCGATTACGAGTGTGGGTATCCCCTCGCCCTCGATGCAGTATTGTAATGTATATCCTTCTCTTTCTATTGATCCTTTCATGAGTTCTAGTATATACGTTTTTATGGAATATGCGCTATAGTATCTTATACAGTATTGACAAATAGAAGGCGCTCATAATAAAATATTTTTTATTTTGAGATACATATGAAAGTGTTGCATGATTTAATTACACACAACCTGAAGAGTCAAGATGCACTCAAGAAAATTACCGATCCCCTCTCAAGACACTTTGGCATAGACATTTTTGGTTATGCCTACGGCTATCGCTGCAGAGGCCATTTGGGTTTTTGTTTTGTCAAGGCCTGGAATTCTGAAAGAGGCAACTTCATAAAATCCCGTAGTGTCCTATTTAATTTTAGTGCATCATAGGTATTGCCTCTTGCAAAATATTTTAATTTTTAGTAAACTTTTTTTAGCATTTAGGGGGTGAATATGTCCGCTGCAGAAGAGATGGTGCGTAAGTACACGGTTAAAGAATCTGCTCTAATTAAAAAAGTTTGTGCACCGCTTCACCAGCATTTAGATGTAGAGTATTTTTGGTATAGCCACACAACTTCTGATGGGGGCTATTTTAGCATAGGGACTAACCCAAGTATGCATGAGTATTATCATGCTGAAAAGTGCTATAGACATAGCCCCTTTCACCATAACCCAAAGTTAATCCAACCTGGCTTTTATTCTTATAGGAGTATTCCCGACCCAAACTTTCAAGCGGCCTTAGACTCCTGTTTAGATGCCAAGGATATAAACCTAGGCATGGGTCTTGTCATGAAAAAGGGCGATGATTTGATGCGATTTGGCTATGCAACTACTAGCGCAAAAAATAGATCATTCGCCGATAGAATCGTAAACAACCTTCCCCTTCTAAAAAAATTCAATAGCTACTTTTTGTCCGAAATAAGCCATCTTTTAAAAACAGTTCAGGACAACATGATCGACTTGCCATCAGAACTTGGGGCTGCCTACAATAAACCACCAATAGGCCTTCAGCAGGCTACAACATGCTATGATAAGGCCCTCTTTTACAAAAGTATTGGCCTACTTAATCATAAGCAGATAGCTGCGCTTACCCCGAGAGAATTAGACTGCCTAAAGTGCCTTCACGAAGGCTATAGCTATAGAGAAGTTGCCGAAACTCTTGGTCTTAAAACCCGAACGGTAGAATTTTATATAGAAAACATAAAACTAAAAACAGACTGTAATTCACGAACTGAGCTTCTTCAGCTTGCGCAGCGTCTTTCAGATTGCGGCTTTTTGGAGCTCTAACCTGCTCAAAATTTCTTCGTGATCTCTTTGCAATAGCCTATTCACTAAATGCCTTATTCATAAGGCATAATTTACGGATATGCAGGCGGACTTTTTGGCCAACATCTTGAATCGCTGCTTGCTTTATTTTTGCAAAGGTCTCAGATATTGGGAGGTCAAGTTCTGCTTCAGTAAGAGGTAGATTTGCAAAAAAATCGCTGCTCAGTGTGATATACTTCATAAGGCGGCCCTGGCCTTTAGCATCTTCTTCTGTTCCAAGGAATTGTTTGCCGCATTTGCCTATGCCGTAATAGGTTTGTAGATCATAGGGAATATCAGCCTCTTTGAAGTTTGCTAGCAAGAACTTTACGTTATGCGTTAGCTTGGCGAGCTCTAAATAATCACGCGTTTTTACGTCCTCTCCATATCTTGGAAAGCCGTTGCCTATGAATTTATCTATAAATATTCCAATGCGCTCTTCAAGGGTTCTAGGCCCTTCACTAGGATCCTTAGTAGGTTTTACATATTGTTCCCATTCCTGGAAAACTCGTTCTCCCCTATCACACTTAAGTTGTTGTCGAGGATAGCCCGATAGCGATACAGCGTCGCCATGTAGGCCTTTTGTGAACTCTTTGTCAGCCTTTTCTGAATAGCGTAGCCCAATTGAGCGCGTTGCTAAAAATTCAAATTCTTCCGGCGTTAGCGGGAGCGTTTTATTTTGCTCTGCTGTTTCAATTACCTTGCGAATTTTTTTTCTTGCAACAGAAGCGCGCACTACGCTCATAGCATCTGGAGGGGTTGTTTTAGCTCCTTTTAGCGCTCGCGTGTCTTTCTCTTCATGCTCTTCATCGCGTGCTCTTTTAAGATCGGGCTTTTTTTGCTCTTTTTCAATTTTTGCTACCTGAAGATCAATCATATTTGACAGAGATCCCCAATCATAGTCTGGATGCTTGTTAACCACTTCCTTTAAAACTCTTGCGCGTACATCCTTCGGGATGGAGTGTATTGTATATATAATGTTTCGCCAAGAAGATGGGTCATTAAAACGTTGTAGGAGTGGTGTTGCAAGAGCTATCACCTCACTGCGCTCTTCTTGAGGAATTTTTCCAATAGTTTCAAGTATAGAGCCAGCAAAAATAGCGCTGTCTACCTTATTGATAATAGGTAATGCCTGGTTTAGGGCATCTTGCCTTTGATTCATCGGAATTCGAGCTATATCGTAAATGGCATCTGATATCTCGAACATCCCTATTTCTCGCCCTGCAAGAAAGGCTTTTACAGTGTCTATGATGCTTTGCTTATCTTCTTCAGACCTGTTGCTAAGGCCGTTTTCAATATTTTCTGAAATGCGAGCTCTATCATCTTCATCAAATTCCGCAAGCTCTCTTTGAAAAGAAGCCGCACCTGCCTTTTGCACAGTCTCTTTAGCCACCTTTGCCGTTTTCATATTGCTTAATGGCGCTTCATTTGCTTTTCCCTTTTTTTGTTGCAGAGGGGGTGAGCTTGCGGGGCTTGGCTCTGAATTACCAAAAGCCTCTTTTGCAACATCATCAGCTTTAGCATCGCCTGGGCGTTTGGGGCGTTTCTTGGTAGGGGGTGATTCTTCGTTCCCATACTCGCCGCCTCTTCCAAATGGTCCTCTAATTCCACTGTCCATAGTAATTTCCTCTTTATTTATAAAATAACATATAAAAACTTTTTAAACAAGTGGTCAAGTGCCTTATGGAATGTGAAAAGTACCTTGCGAAAAAACAGGGTTTTTTTTATTTGTTGGGAGCGGTCAGCTATAGTGTGTAGCTGGCTCCATTTGTCAAAAAAAAATTAAGGTTAGATATGAAAACAGTAGATGTAATCGCTGCAATTTTGCTTGTGATTGGTGGTTTGAACTGGGGCTTAGTTGGCCTTTTCGGATTCAATCTCGTAACGGCTATTTTTGGTAGCATGCCGATGATTGAAAGACTCGTTTATTGTGTAGTAGGTCTTGCTGCAATCTATCAGGCAGTTCAGTGGAAAAAGATCCAGCAGCGCTGGAAATAAAAATTCTTAAATGACTCCTTGTTATCAAGGAGTCATTTCCTTTCGTTTTACTCGATTCTCCTATTCGCTATTCCCAATATGTAACCTGTTCTCTTTTAGGCAGCATTTTGTAATTGCCAAGGCCTCTTGCGTTTTCCAGCAGCTATCTCCTTCATAAGAATAAAGCTCAAGCTCGAGCTCAAGACGCATACGTTCAATAGAAACAGGCTCCCCTTTTACTTTGTCTATAAGGACAAGAAGATCAGGGCTTTCGCCGATTATCTCATCATCGCGCTTTGCAAGAAGGTATTCGTTTTGAAAGTATACCTTCGTGCCATCTGAAAGAGCTATAGTCCCCTTTAAAAAGCCTCCTTCAAGGCGATGATCAAACTCTATAACAGTGCCCTTTGCAATTTTTCTGCCGGGAATCTCTCTATTTTGTAGCATTCTTCCAAGCATGATCGCCTTTTTGTAAGAGCCTAGCATTAATGCTTTTTGGGCCTCTTCCTTACGCATAACATAGGTGCCAAGGGCAGTAACAGAGCCGGAATTGGCAGTAAAGAGCCTGGCAAGGCGTTCTATTTCATCAGTGCTTTTACTTTTAAGGGTGCAGCTTGTGCCTCTAGCATCTGCCAAAAATGCAGGTGATGGAATGTGTCCCATAAGAGCAGGCTTTGTCATGTGAAGCTGTGGAAATGCGCGGCCAATAAGGTCGGCATCAACCACAGAAATTCCCATACGCCCTGCGTGGGCAAGGGGCGTAAGTCCATTTCCGCCTCCAATTTCAAGAGGTACTAAGGCAGATACCTTTTCATTGTAGTAGCGCTCTACGGTGTGAATGACAACCATAAGCTCATTAAAGCCCGCTATCCCCTCACCTGGGTCAAGAGGCGCTCCCATAAAGCCTACTGGCAAAATAAGTCCGTTAGAAGGAAGGGCTTCTAGCGGGAGTATGGAGACTTGTCCATATTCTTGAATTGCCTTTTTTGCCATGGTGAGGTCGTAGCAAATGTCCCCGCCGCCGCCAGAGCCTAAGTAGGCGCATCCGAGGGCTAACTCGTCGATATTGCTTGAGTCGATATGCATAAAATTCTCCGAAGATAAAGTGTTAAAGCGCTTACGATGATTGAATCAAGAACTCCAATGCCTGTTGCCAGATGCAAATGGCCTGCTAAGCAGCCTATAATAAAGGCTAGGAGTTTTACTTTATTAGAAAAGGGCTGATCTAAGGCAAATGAGCCTAAGATAATGCCAAAACATGCTCCAAGAGCTACCCCCATATATTCTAAGCAAACTTGGAGGTTTCCCATCACATCAAATTGGCTCACAACTGCAGCAAAGATGGCAGTAATCCAAAACACACTCTTTTCACGTCTAGTTGGTATGAGGCATTTTAGGGCCATTGCCGCGGAATAGAGGTTTGTCGTGTTTGTTGTCCATGCAGCAAGCACTAAAAATAGCCCTATCCAGATATCCCAAAATGGCATATTTGATAGGCGAAGTGCCTCCATAACCGTGTTGCCGCTACTCCAAGTAGCTAAAAGCACCCCACAGCATTCTACAAATGGAATGCCGATAAGCATTGTTACAAGTGCACCTATATGGCTATCTCTTCTTGTTCTTGCCAAGCGAAAAAAGGTAGGCATGTCTATAGAGACGCCAATCGCAAGCGCCATCACCATAGAAATGGCCTTGAGATCAATGTTCCAGCCAGAACTTGTGTCTATTTCATTTACACCATATGTAAAAAAGAGCACGATAAAGAGCGTGAGCGTCATTACAGGCACTGCAAGGTCAGAAAGGCGCGTAATGCCCTTAAGGCCATAAAGGAGCGATGCTGCAAATACTATAGCAAGTATCGCCCTTGTCAAGCTTTCGGGCATAAGTGTGCTTGTAGCAACGTCTACAGCTACTACTTGCGTTTGAATTGCAAACCAGCCGATCATGGCAAGCGCTAACAGAATGGAAACCCCTTTTTTGCCTAGCTCACCAAGATAAAAGCCAGCATTATCGGGCGTTGTACGTTTGTTTCTCCATGTCATTTCAGAGCAGATAAGTGCAAGAAAGCTTAATAAAATATTGCCAATGCCAATAGCGATAAAGGCAGTAAGCGTTCCGAAGCTACGGGTAAGCTCATAGCCTACAAGAATTGGGGGTAGGCATATTGCCCCCCCAATTTGTACGCTTGCAAGCTTATGCCAGCTATATTGTTCAGAGTTCATATCCTCTTCCTTCTGTTATAGAGTGGGTGGCAATAGTGCCAACAAACATATGGGTTAAAAGAAGAAGCGACTGATTTTTAAATGAGCAGCCAGCTTCTACCGCTTCTACTGCAAGCTTTTCCAAACGGCTTTGTTCACTTTCAGCGATATCCTGGATATCTCTAATGCGATGAAGGCCTTGCGTGTACTGATCGTGCTGTGCACCATTCAATTCGACAATCCTTTCAAGTGGATGCTTTAAAAGCCGACCGTGGTAGTCGCTCGTAGTTTCAGACTCTACAATACGCCCTGCGCGCCTTCCCTCTAATACAACTACAGGATGATGTGGGTTTACACTACGCAAACTACAAGCAGTAAAGCGGCCTGATACTGGCACATAAAGCTGTTCTACATCATATGTTGGCTGTACCTCTTCAAGATAATGCTCTGAGCGCTGCACCTTTACAAGTACTGGTATGCTACTATGTGCTAAAAGCTGAAATGTCCCTGTAAAGCTATAGGCACAAGGAAGCTCAAGGCGGCTTTGAATCTCTCGCACATTATTTCCTGTAACCATCTTATGGATAGCGGGGTTTATGGCGGCAATTTCGTTCTGAAGGTACTCTACAGAGCGTCTATTAAGACTTTCCTTTACCTGCTTGATCCGCGTGGCCATAAACTTTGGCGACATACCATTTTGCAAATGGTCAGGAATTCTAGACTCTTCCTGCGTTGTAAGGCAAGTCATACCACAGCCTGGTTCTGTGCATACGCTCTCTATTGTCTGCACCTCTTTTATGATGGTAAGAAGGTGAGCCTCTGTAAAAAAGAGGAGCCATTCGGGCACTTGTACAGCAAGGTGGCGCTCTTCAAGAAGTTCCCGCAAAGAAGCCTTTTTAAAGCGTGCCTCTTTTTCCTCAATTTTTGGAAATGTAAATGTCACCCTTTCGAGAATTTTCCGTGCTACGTAGTAAGCACGTAAGTGGCACTGGCATTCAGAAACAAGAGCATCAAATGGCTCATAGTTTCTGTTTTGAATATGTTCTATTGCCTGCTGGGCAATTGTATTAATAAGACGCGTCCAATAAAGATTGTTTTGCAACTCTTGTGGGGTTTTAACCGTAAATGTGTCGTTACCCCTTCCGATTGAGTGCAAGTAAAAATATTGGTTGTCACAAAGTGAAAGGGAGCGCATACCCCCCATCACATCATTAATGGGATCCATAAATAAATTCCTAAAATAATAACTTTATAAAATGTACGCTAAAAGGCGTATCAAACAAAAAACTGTAAAAAAAATGTAAAGGGGGTCGAAATTACTTCGACAGACGTTTTGACAGTCGTTTAAGCGACTTAAGAAGGGAAGGAGAGCAAAGGAAAGAAGCGGGTGAACAAAAACTAGACTGAACTGGCCGCGGCCGTTCTTCATAATACATACTACACATGTTAATAACCTCATTAGTTATGGTTTATTCGGACAAAAATATGTATATCATAATTTCAACTATTTTGTCAAAAGATCATTCAGCAATTTCTTGTGCTCTTTTGCAAGTTGAGATATATGACAATTCATGGAACGAGTTATTGAGTTATTAAAGCACGAGCTAAAAAGTGAGGTGCGCTATGATACCGTGTCAAAGCGGCTCTATAGTACGGATGCTTCGATATATGAGGTAGAGCCGCTAGCCGTGCTAATTCCGCGTACTAAAGGCGAGCTCGTTCGCGCTATAGAGATATGCTCAGAGAATGGTGTGGCCGTTATCCCCCGCGGGGCGGCAACAGGTATAACAGGTGGCTGTTTGGGCCGTGGGCTTGTCATTGATACATCACAGCACCTTAACCGCATTGTTGAAGTCGACTTTGCCAAGCGCTATGCCGTAGTACAGCCTGGCGTTGTTCCTGATAGACTTAATGAACGTCTTGCCCCACATGGTCTCTATTTTGCCCCAGAAATTTCTACAAGTAATAGAGCAACTATTGGCGGCATGGTAGCTGCAAACTCTGCTGGAGCAAACTCCTTGAAGGTTGGTAGTACGCAAGATCATGTACTTGAAGTGGAGCTTATCTTAGCCACGGGTGAAGCCTTACGCTTTTCATCTGTCGATAGAGAAACGTGGAGACAAAAGCTTACGCTTAAAGGCACGGAAGGCAAAATCTATCGCCAGTTAGAACATATCAGAAACGAGTATGCTGAAGATATACAAAGAGACTTTCCTAAAACTCCAAGACGTGTCTCTGGCTATAGCTTAAATGCCCTCAAAGAAGGTGGTCCAATAAATGTAGCAGCGCTTATCTGTGGCTCAGAAGGCACTTTGGGATTTATTTCAGAAATTAAAGTGGCATTATCGCCAATTCCCGCACCCACAACCCTTGTTGTAATCGGTTATAAAGACTTAGATTGCGCGCTTAGCTCTTCATATACCTGGCTTGATCTAAAACCTTCTGCTGTTGAGATGATCGACAGCAAGATCAT